>JAQBOT010000111.1 GCA_028287885.1 Pedobacter sp. | reverse complement strand
GTGACCGACGAAATCTTCGAAGGTATTGGTTGTTTCATTGTATGCCTTTCTTAAGCGCACCATGTCAAACCAGGTTACGCCTTCATAGCATAGCTCGTGCCAGCGTTCACGCCATACAGCCTCCTCGAAAGCCGCCTGGCCCAATCCAACTAAAGATGGTAATTGCGCACGGGTTCTGATTTTATTCACTGCATCATAGGCCTGAGCATTGGGGCTACCATCTGCACGATTCTGTGCTTCAGCATAAGTCAACAATACATCAGCATAACGGATCTGTGGCCAGTTTAAATCAGACTGCGTAGTTCCTTTCACTCCGGCGGTACCATTCGCTACAATGTCAAAGTGCTTGAAAATGTAAGGAGCGTTTACAGGCTTCAAAGCACCGTCACCACCGTCATAATAAGAAGTGTAAAAGAACCCTTCACGGTCTTTAGCACGCAAGTCATTTGGCTCAAAGGATTGATAGAACTGTAAGGTAGGAACTGTTGTTCCGATCTCATCACTATATGCAGACACGTTCTTGAAGTTAGGAAGAAGCAATTGTTGCATTGGATTTCCCGCAACTGAAGCTAAATATTGAATTTCAAAAATGTGTTCACCTTTGTTCTCCTGGCTAAGTGAATGCAGATCATTATAGGTAGGAAACAGATTGATTCCGCTATTGGTAATGACATCCAGCGATTTATCGCGTGCCAGCGCGTAATATTCGGCACCCTTGTTTAAAGGTTGTCCCGCCATAGTCAGGTAGACCTTTGAAAGCAAAGATTTAACGGCCGCTTTACTCACGCGACCACTTGCATCCTGCCAGGCCAGTCCTGCACCTTCAGCTTGCGTAAGATCGTCAACGATGGCGTTGTATACGTCTTGGATTGGCGCTCTTGGCGGATAGAAGTTCTCGGAGGTTGCAGATTGCGGCTCGAGAATTAATGGCACATCACCATATAATCTAACCAGATAGAAGTAAGCCCAGGCTCTTAAGAACCTTGCTTCTCCTAAGATCTGCGCTTTCCTTGTTTCGTCCATTGGATTTATCGCTGGTACCTTTTGTAGCACGAGGTTGGTTTGTGCGATGACGCTGTACAAGCCGTTCCACCAGTTACGGACCAAAAGATTGTCGCCGTTGTAGGATAAACCAATCAGGTTGTTTAAATCTGAGTTCTGACCTGTCTCGGTCTTTGCCGTTCCGGTAACCACCTCAAGCATTGAGAAGTTGGCCACAAATATGCCTGCACCATTTCCAATAAAGCGTGTTTGTGCATATGCTGCTGCAACTGCAGATTCGGCATGTTCAGGAATCGTAAAGTACGTTTCGGGCGAAAGGTTTGAAGGATCCTGCTCAGTAAGAAATTTCTTGCAACCCGTATTGAAAACAAGCAGCCCAAGAAAGAGTAGGGTGGGTATGATTTTATTGTTGTATTTCATGATCGTAATTGATAAGACTTGTTAACTATAAACCGATGTTTAGGCCCAACAAATAGGTTGTTGGCTTTGGATAGTCGAAAAAGGTCTGTCCTTGTGCAAATGCATTTCCGTAGGTAGTAACTTCCGGATCATTTCCTCTGTATTTTGTCGCCAAGAAGAAGTTTTGCGCACTAGTATAGATCCTAAGCCTGCTCAGTTTCAGCTTTTGAGCGATTGCTTGTGGGAATGTGTAGCCCAACAATGCATTTCTGCCACGGATGAACGATCCATCCTGTACCCAACGGGTATCCACATTGGTTACATAACCGGCGCGGGTGTCACGAATTGCAGCAATAGGTGTATTCTGGTTTGTTGGTGTCCAGGCATTTAAAACAGTATTGAAACTGTTTGCGATTCCAACACGATCTTCACCAGAGTGCGTTGCCATATTCAAGACCTCACTGCCGTAAGAATATTGGATGTCTAACAAAAATTCAAAGTTTTTATACCTGAAATTATTGATGAATGCACCCCATCCGGTTGGATTTCCATTTCCAATAATCATCCTGTCGGCATCGTTAATTTGTAAATCGCCGTTTACGTCAAGATATTTCACATCTCCAGGCAACAGCGGCTTTCCACCGCGGTACGTGTATTTTGCAGCTTCAGCACGTTCGCTTTCACTCCAGGTACCAAGACGGTTTAAGCCCCAGAAAGAACCTACTGGCTCACCAACACGGATAATTCCAGTTTCGTTAGTGAAACCAGGGTTACCAACCCCAAAAATGTCTGCTGGTGTTGCTAATGAAAGCACTTTGTTTTTGTTAAACGAAATGTTAAAGGTCGTGTTCCAGGTAAAATCAGGACCGCTGAAGTTTACTGTGTTCAGCGCAAATTCAAATCCTTTGTTTTCCATGCTTCCAATGTTCCTGAAAATATTACTATATCCACTTGAAGTAGGTACTGGTGCATTCAACAACATGTCTGTCGTTTTACGGTAATAGTAATCGGCTTCAAAATTAATACGGTTTTTTAGTATTCCCAGTTCAATACCGAAATCAGACTGTGCTGTTTTTTCCCATTTTAAGTCTGGGTTAGCCAACCTGTTTGTACCTACACCTGTGATCCTGGTATTATTGAAAATTGCGGAATAGTTACCTAACAGCGATAAAGATCTGTACGGATCAATTTCCGAGTTTCCGGTTACACCATAACTTGCCCTTAATTTTAAGTTTGAAATGGCCTTACTATCCTTAAGGAAGTTCTCCTCATTCACCTTCCAGGCAACTGCACCAGATGGGAACATTGCATACTTACTGTTTTCACCAAATTTAGATGAACCATCGGCACGAGCCGTAGCTGTAAGTAAATACCTGTCTTTATACGTGTAGTTCACCCGGCCGAAGTACGAGTTAAATGAATAGCCTGATCTTCTGGAACTGCCCGGGATTGGCTTACTAGCCGAACCGATGTTATTTGGACCAGGATAATCCGTGGAGAAGTTTTCTCCACTAACCCCGAAGCCGAAGATGTTTGTGTCGTACCAGGACATACCAAGCGTTGCATTGATCTGGTGGTCTTGTGCTATCTTTTTGTTGTATGTAAAGTAGTTTTCAAACGACCAGTAGCTTTCCCGGTTGTTATCCAGTACTGCAGAACCGCGCTGATCGAAAGCTATTCCATACAAACTGCGACCATTATATTCATTTCTTCCCCGGGTAGTTACGTTGGCACCTAAAATACTGCGGAACTCTAAATCTTTACTTAGCGACACGTTTGCATAAACGTTTCCTAAAGCAGTCTGTGTCTGCAATATGTATTGCCTATCGGTAAGAATATGGACTGGGTTGGAGCCACCTTCTGCACCTGGATAATTTTGGTTATCAGCCCAAGTGCCATCTTCATATCTTATTGGCAAAAAAGGGAAACTTTCAGTAATCATCCGCACAGAGTTTAAGCCTCCAGTACCAATATCTACTAGGTTTTCCTCTTGATTGGTGTAGTTCAAACTACCGCCTACTTTAATCCATTTCTTAATTTGATTGTCCATGGTAAAGCGTCCGGAATATCTTTTCAAATAGGAGTTTAACAGTAAACCATTATCCTCGCGGTAATTTAAAAAGATGCCATAGGTAGATTCTGTATTACCACCTGTTAAGCCTATTTGATGGTTTTGAGATAACTTATTTTGAGTGGATTCTTTCAGCCAGTCCGTATCATACAATGGATTCCCACTGGCGTCAAACAACCTAGGCAGTGTCAAACGTTTTATTCTTGGGTCTACGTAGTTACCTGCTGCCCAGCCAGCTGGGTCATAGGTCTGTGAATTTTGATAAGCCAGATTCTCTGTATCTATATACTGTTGTGCATTGAGCATTTCTACACGGCTCGGGCCGATGGTAGGAACACTAAAGTCAACATCATAGGTAATCTTTCCACCACCTGCAGTTCCTTTTTTGGTTGTAATTAACACAACACCGTTTGCACCCCTTGCACCATAAATTGCAATGGAAGAAGCATCTTTAAGTACTTCAACCGAAGCAATGTCGCCGGGATTAAGGAAGTCGATAGGGTTCGAGTTTTGTGTTTGAGTTCCAACCGGCAGAATAACTCCGTCAATTACGTATAGCGGATTGTTTGAACTGTTGATGGAACTAAAACCACGTACACGAATACTGGTCTGTCCACCTGGACGGCCGGAGTTGGTGTTCACCTGTACACCTGCAATACGACCTGCAAGAGCTTGATTTAGCGATGCAGCGGGACGTTCCTGTAATTGTTCTTGCTTAACGGAACCTACAGCCCCGGTTAAGTCGGTTTTCCTTCTGGTACCGTATCCAACTACAACAACGTCTTCAAGGGTTTGACCAACGGCCTGTTCCATCCGGATTGTCAAGGGTGAAGCGCCTGATCCTGCGGTACGTGTTTGCGTCGTGTAGCCGATATAAGTGAAGCTAAGCACTTCCGACGCGTTATCCACCTGAATGGTGAATCTTCCTGAGCCATCAGTTACTGAAGTTCGACCGGAATTGCTGGTTTTGATTCCCACACCGGGCAAGGGGTGGGATTGCTCGTCCAACACAACACCGGTGATCCGGATTTGCTGAGACGTGGCCTGAGAAACAGCTGCACGTAACGAATTTGAAGTCGTTATGGAGCTGTTCGTACCATTCGCAAATGCCTGATTGCTCATCAACATGAGCACAGGAATGCCTGTACATAGTAAGCTTTTAATTTTCATACGGGTAATATTTGGATAAGATTTAATTTCAAGTGTTTAAACACCTTCGTAAGTCAGGATACAGCAAGGGCCTGTTTTGTTGCTTGCGGATCTATAGGGGTGAATTTCTTTATGGGTGATAATTTTACTAAACCGTTTTACTTGCTTACTCAATATTAATAATATACTTGCCCAAATCCAAATTTAATTACCTGTAAATAACGGCGTTTAGATTTGATTGAAATATACCCAAGCTGATTCAGAGCGTATTACAAAAAAAAAGAACCTCAATAAGAGGTTCTCCTAAAATTTTTATAAGGGGGTTTTACTGCAATACTGTACTTTGTGCTTAATAGTATTCGAACGTTCCATTTTCGCCCGCAATAGTCACTTGTTTTCTATCTGAACTTTCTACCCGACCAATTATTCTCGCCTCAATATCAAAGCTTTGTGAAATGGCTATAATGTGCTGAGCAATCTCCTCAGGAACATAAACTTCCATTCGGTGCCCCATATTAAATACTTTATACATTTCCTTCCAATCGGTGCCAGACTCTTCCTGGATTAACTTGAAAAGAACCGGCACAGGAAAAAGGTTATCTTTTATTACGTGTACGTTGTCATTTATAAAATGAAGAACCTTCGTTTGAGCGCCACCACTGCAATGTACCAGGCCATGAATTCTTGAACGGAACTGCTCCAGTACCTTCTTGATAACAGGAGCATAGGTGCGGGTGGGGGATAGAACGAGTTTCCCGGCAGTAACTTCGGTTACTTCATCAATGCGGATTGGGTCTGTCAATGCTTTCCCTCCGGAGAACACCAGATCAAAAGGTACAGCCGGATCAAAACTCTCTGGAAAGCTGCTTGCAACAGATTTATTGAAAACATCATGTCTGGCGGAAGTCAGACCATTCGATCCCATACCACCGTTATATTCTGTTTCATAACTCGCCTGTCCGCTGCTGGATAAGCCAACAATTACGTCCCCTGCTTGAATGGTGTGGTTGCTAATGACATCTTCTCGCTTCATGCGGCAAGTAACTGTAGAGTCAACAATAATGGTTCGTACCAAATCGCCTACGTCTGCTGTTTCACCACCGGTTGAATATATAGATATTCCTTGTTCCCGTAAGTCCGCCAGAATCTCTTCTGTGCCATTGATTATTGCGGCAATCACGTCACCAGGTATCAGGTTTTTGTTTCTTCCGATAGTAGAAGAAAGAAGGATATTTTCAGTTGCACCCACACAGATCAGGTCGTCCAGATTCATGATAATTGCATCTTGTGCAATCCCTTTCCAAACAGAGATATCGCCTGTTTCTTTCCAGTAAACGTAAGCGAGGGAAGATTTTGTACCCGCGCCGTCTGCATGCATTATGTTGCAATAGTTGTCGTCGTTGCCCAAAATATCGGGGATGATCTTACAAAATGCCTGAGGATAAATTCCCTTGTCTATGTTTTTGATGGCATTGTGCACATCTTCTTTAGAGGCAGAAACGCCACGTTGGTTGTACCTGTTATCACTCATGTTGCTGCAAAGATATATAATCGACTTAAAGTAGATTGCTTTAAAATAAAAAACCCTTCAATAAGCTTGAAGGGTTTCAATAGGTATGTACTAGAGATTATTTTGAGAATAATAACTCTCTAAACTTTGGAAGAGGCCATTGGTTGTCGTCAACAATCTGCTCTAACTTGTCTGTATGGTAGCGGATCGTGTCGAAGTAAGATTTAACATTGTTATCATAAGCAATCGCCTTCTCTCTTGTATCTTCAATTGCATTGGCAACCTTACGTTCTTCAAGCATCGCATCGATATTTGTCTTAACGATGTTTAGATGGTTCGACAACTTGTTAATGATCTCCAAAGGAGCAGCAATCGCTTCTTTAGCAAGGCCAATTTCTTTTAATCCTTTTATGTTCTCAATTAAAACATTCTGGTAAGAAATAGCAGCTGGAATGATCATACTGTTCGTCATTTCGCCCATTACTCTGGCTTCAATTTGAAGTTTTTTGTAATAGCTTTCTAAAAGAATCTCATGACGGGCATCCATTTCACGTTTGCTGAAGATGTTTGTTTTTGTAAACAATTCAGTAGACTTCTCGCTAACATAAGCATCTAAAGCTAGAGGAGTGGTCTTGATGTTTGCAAGTCCTCTTCTTGCTGCTTCATCTTCCCATTCCTGACTGTAACCATTTCCTTCGAAACGGATGTCTTTAGATTCTTTGATGTATCTCTTGATTACTGTAAGCAAAGCGATGTCTTTCTTTTCGCCTTTTTTAATCAGTTTGTCTACTTCTAATTTGAACTTCACCAATTGATCTGCTACAATGGCATTCAATACCGTCATTGGCGCAGATGAGTTTGCAGAAGAACCTACTGCCCGCAATTCAAACTTATTTCCAGTGAAAGCAAACGGAGAGGTACGGTTTCTGTCTGTGTTGTCCAATAGAATTTGAGGAATCTTTGGAATACCCAACCACAACGCGTTATCTTCTTTAATCTTTTTGCTAATTCTAGAGTGCTCGATCTCGTCTAGAACTTCATTCAACTGCTGACCAAGGAAAATAGAGATAATCGCAGGAGGTGCCTCGTTCGCACCTAAACGGTGATCGTTGCTTACTGATGCAATACTTGCACGTAAAAGGTCTGCATGTTCGTGAACAGCTTTAATTGTGTTTACGAAGAAAGCAAGGAACATCAGGTTGTTTTTAGGCGTCTTACCAGGTGCAAGCAAGTTTTTACCAGTATCTGTAATTAGCGACCAGTTGTTGTGTTTACCTGATCCATTGATACCTGCATATGGTTTTTCATGTAATAACACTTTGAAATTATGACGACGTGCTACGCGCTCCATCACATCCATTAACAATTGGTTGTGATCAATTGCAAGGTTGATTTCTTCATAGATCGGTGCACATTCAAATTGCATCGGAGCAACCTCATTGTGTCTTGTCTTCAAAGGAATACCAAGTTTCAAAGATTCATTTTCAAAATCAACCATGAAAGCGTAAACGCGTTCTGGAATAGATCCGAAGTAATGATCTTCCAACTGTTGTCCTTTTGCCGACATGTGGCCAAATAAGGTACGGCCAGTTAAAACAAGGTCAGGTCTTGCATTATATAGTGCAGTGTCAACCAAGAAGTATTCTTGTTCGATACCTAAAGAGGCATTTACTTTTGTGATGCTTTTATCGAAATACTGGCACACGTCTACAGCTGCATGATCCAGAGCGTTCAATGCTTTAAGCAATGGTGCTTTATAATCTAAAGCTTCTCCGGTATAAGAAACAAAAACTGTAGGGATGCAAAGAGTTTTACCTGCGCCACTTTCCATTATAAATGCTGGAGATGAAGGATCCCAGGCTGTATAACCGCGGGCTTCAAAAGTGTTACGGATACCACCGTTAGGGAAACTTGAAGCATCTGGCTCTTGCTGAACCAACGCGCTTCCTGAGAATTTCTCTACAGGACCCTCGCTGCTAGGCTCGAAAAAGGCATCGTGCTTTTCTGCGGTTGTTCCAGTTAAAGGTTGAAACCAATGTGTATAGTGAGTAGCTCCTTTAGACATTGCCCATGTTTTCATTGCAGCTGCAATGTGGTTGGCATCTTCAAAATTGATAAGCTCACCCTGGTTGATTGACGAGATTAATTTCCCGTAAACTTCCTTGGATAAGTACTCTTTCATTTTCTTTTGATCAAATACATTTGAACCAAAAAATTCAGAGATCTTCGGTGAGGGCGACTTAACTTCGATGTTAACTCTAGATTGTGCTTCTTTTAATGCAATGCTTCTTGAACTTTTCATTGATTTTCTTAGGATTTTGTTCAAAACTAAGTGTTTTATCTCTAATTTCTTTATTATTTTAGAAAATCCGTACTTTTTTTGATGTTAATAGTCGCTTTACATCGTTTTTTTTACAAAAACCTACTTTAATGATGATTTGGCTAAGCTGCCGATAACTACGAATTTGTCAGTGTATTTGGGAACTCCATCGGCCGCCCCTCAACCTTTTCGCTTAAACATCAGCAGGTTCTAAAAGGATTGTTGTATAAAGTAAAAGCCTTTACGAGTATTTTTTTACCTTTGCACCAATCCTTAAAATAACCAAAGAATCGTGGAAAATACCCAGCTGACAACATTAGAAACCGCCAAGGACCTTGGTCTATTACCTCAAGAGTTTGATAGAATATTAGAGATCTTGGGCCGTACGCCTAATTTCACGGAATTAAGCATTTTTTCTGTAATGTGGAGTGAGCACTGCTCTTATAAGAATTCCATTAACTGGTTGAAGAAATTACCTAAAGACGGACCAAGGATGCTGGCCAAAGCTGGAGAAGAAAATGCCGGTATGGTAGACCTTGGTGATGGAATCGCCTGTGTATTTAAAATTGAATCCCACAACCATCCATCTGCTTTGGAGCCTTATCAAGGCGCAGCAACTGGTGTTGGTGGTATTAACCGCGACATATTTACGATGGGTGCACGCCCAATTGCGCAATTAAACTCCCTCCGTTTTGGTGATCCAAAAAATCCAAAGACGCAGTGGTTAATGAAAGGTGTAGTTAAAGGTATTGGGGACTACGGTAATGCTTTTGGTATCCCGACTGTCGGTGGCGAGTTGTTCTTTGATGAATGCTACCACGTTAATCCTTTGGTAAATGCCATGTCTGCTGGTATCGTTAAGGTAGGGGAGACGGTCTCTGCTACTTCTTATGGTGTTGGTAATCCAGTGTATATTGTAGGATCTGCAACAGGTAAAGACGGTATCCACGGAGCAGCGTTCGCTTCTAAAAACATAACAGAAGATTCAGTTAATGATTTACCAGCCGTTCAGGTAGGTGACCCTTTCCAGGAAAAGCTATTGCTTGAGGCTACACTGGAAGTCATCAAAACGGGTGCTGTGGTAGGTATGCAGGATATGGGTGCCGCAGGTATCATCTGCTCAAATTCAGAAATGAGCGCCAAAGGCGAGCACGGTATGCGCATTAACCTTGATATGGTGCCCACCCGTCAGGAAAACATGAAACCTTTCGAAATCCTATTGTCCGAGTCTCAGGAACGTATGCTTATCGTTGTTGAAAAGGGCAGAGAGCAGGAAGTTGAAGCTGTTTTCGACAAATGGGATTTAAATTGTGCCATCATTGGTGAAGTTACTGATACAAGACGCCTTGAATATTTTATGCATGGCGAACTGGTTGCTGACGTACCTGCCGATGACCTTGTTCTAGGTGGTGGTGCTCCGGTTTACGATAGAGAATACAGAGAGCCTGCTTATTACCAGGAATATAAAAAATTCAATATTAATACCATACCTTTTCCGGAGAACTTAAAAGCAATTGCAGATCACCTGACCTCACATCCAAATATTGCTTCGAAAAGATGGGTAACTGATCAATATGATTCGATGGTTGGTACAGCAACTATGACTTCAAACCGTCCGAGTGATGCAGCTGTAGTCGCTATCAAAGGCACAAACAAAGCAATTGCACTTACTATAGACTGTAACTCCAGGTATGTAAATGCTGATCCTGAAATTGGCTGTGCGATTGCCGTAGCTGAAGC
>JAQBOT010000106.1 GCA_028287885.1 Pedobacter sp. | reverse complement strand
TATTGGCGGTTATCTGATGTACGGGCAGTCTGAAAACGCAGATGATTGTCAGGATAAGAATTACTTGCCGCTTGGGGTTGCGGAGAACTGCATTATGAAACACAACGTCTCAAAAGATCGGATTCTTACTTATGATGATGTGATTTTGCCTGAAGGGAGGCTAATAGACAAGCTTAGACAGGAGCAGAGTAACTACTTCAACATCAGTACTGGCATGGAAATGCAAACGGTGCACAAATAGGAACTAAACGGTTCCTGTGCTATCGATTAACCGGTATTGAGCGTGTACGAAAATTATTATTTTAGCTGCTAAGGATGGGAGCCTGATTTTAAACCAGCAATGCCTGTCACGGCCTCTTCTTCCTCTTTATCGTGCTTTCCTTTTTTCTTCTTTTTATCAACGCCACGAAGTTGCTCCTCAAGAAACTGATCATATTGGTCGAGCTGCTCACCTTTTAATATATTTCTGATGTTCGCGGTTGTTTCATTTTGAAGCTTGTACATCTTTGTAATATCATCTTCATTCGAAAGTCCTGCTTGTTGTTTTTTCGACAATGCAAGCTGGGCTGCGTAAAGATTAAGCGTGTAGTTAAAGATAATATTTCTCTGGGTAGGGTTCAAGGTCATCTTTTTGTCTAACGCTTGCATGCTTTTCGTGGTTAATTCTGTAGCTGTCGGAATTTTCTGAGCAGTTGCAGAAAGCGCAGTACTTAATACAAGGATAAAAATCAAGAGATACTTTTTCATTTTTTCGTTCTATAACATTATAGCAGAAGATTATTCTTCAAATCTCATGCAATTTAAGAAATAATACAATATCAAACAGGGTCAAAATAGAAGGGACCAAACTTTCCTTTTATTTCAAAATGAGCACTGGATGTTTTGCATTTAAGGTCAGCGCTTCAGTTGTGCTCCTATGGGTAAACATCGAGAAGAAACTGTACTTGCCCGGTAAAGCAGTGATCATTTCAACCTCATGCTCATCGGCATAATTGAGGATGCCTGTAACAGTGTTCTGATCGGTTGTATAGTGGATGTTGTACGTATAATCAGCAAGCAGAGTCTTCAAAGAATTAAGATTTTCTTGTTCGTGGCTAAGATGTGTTTGCTTGGGATCTATGTTTAGAATAACCAAGTTAGGATGAAGCCATTGTAAAGGGCTGTTCAGGCTCTGTATTACCGCTAATCTAGAAACTTTAGTGAAGTCGCACGGAATTAGGGTATTGCTTATTCTCCGATACTGGGCATGTGCAGGTATTATTAAGACTGGAACGGCACTTGCCTTCGTAATTGGTATAACCAGCTGCCCAACATAACTTTCCTCTTCTGCCTCCGGGCCATCACTTCCCAGTACCAACAGATCAGGCTTTTCTTCTTCAATAATGTCCACGATTGAACGTAGGAGTGGATGTTCAGATGTTGTTACTTGAACTATTATATCAGGTCTGCATTGAAGTTTGAGTTCTTGTGTTAGTAAACTTAGCTGCTCATCAATCGATTTGCGCTCATTCTGTATCTCTTCGGGGCTGATCTGTACGAAGTCTGCAGAGGGGAGTATTTGCTCGTAATAAGATTTGTAGAAGCTTTTTAATAAAATAATTTTGCCTACATCGATGTGCTTTACTAGACCGACTGCATATTTTAGCGCATTAGTAGAGGTTGCAGAGAAGTCAACTGGCATTAATAATGTTTTCATCTATATTCGGTTTATGTGAATACTTGCTGATCATCAAAGTATCGGGATTAATGTAGCCCCTTAGACCAAATGATCAACGTTTGAGACGTTTGATTTAGTTGTGTGATCTTAATCCTTCCATGCTTTTCTTAAAGCTTCTGCTTCCTTTCTGGAGATGGAAATTACGGTTCCATGGCGCGGATGGAAATCCATAGAAATACCTTGTTTAACTACGTTGAAGTTTTGAAGATCAGTGCTTTTACAGAATTCATATTTACCCTTCATATACACGTCATACATCAGGATCCAAGAATTTGAATGGTTCAGTTTGAAGACATCGGCACCCTCAACTGCTTCTTCACTTTGATCCAAATACTTGTTCTGCCACACATACCCGGTATTTATACTTTCTGAGACCGCCTTTTGTATTCCGGAATCTTTGCCTTCGGTCTTAAAGAAGAGGTGATATTTGCCGTCCTTTCGCACAATTGTGCCGTCGATACATGCTCCACTATCCGGCTTAAAGAAAAGCTGCTTTGGTAAAGTTTCGAGTGATGTAAACTCCTTATTTGCGTAGGCATAATAAATTTTATCTGGCTCCTCACCAAAACGCATTGACCAGTAGATCATGTACTTCTTCTTTAATGGGTCGTAAATTGTTTGTGGTGCCCATACACGATTTACCTCGGCAAATGCGGGGAAGCTCTTGGGAATGTTGATGACATTCGATTTCCAATTTATAAGATCTTTCGATTGAAGGAAGACCATTGCGTGATTTGCTTTCCATCCATTTACTGCAACATGCATATCTGTGGCAACCATGTAAAAAGTCTTTCCATCTGCTGCTCTGACGATGTGCGGATCACGAAGTCCGCCTGTGGAGCTAATATCCTGAGAGGGTATTATGGGCTTGTTTCCATTCAGTGCCTTGTAAGTATAACCATCGCTGCTTAATGCGAAACGAATGGCTTCTTCGCCATTCCCATTCCCTGTGAAGTATGTAAAAAGATAAGCGTCCTGGCTGTACCCAGATGTATATAAGCAAAGGCTTAAAAAGCCGGCAACTAGATATTTTATAGTTTTAATCTTTACTAGAATTTGCATTTCGTTAAGATAAAAAAACATACGGAGTTTACTTGCTTTCTATGCCAATTTAAGCATCCATCAGGTATTAAGTAATATATAAATTCTTTTAAAGAGACGACCTTAGTGCTGATTCGCGCAACTTTTTTTAAGTAGCTGTGCAAGACAATTGTTAACCTTACCCTTCAACTCTTTAGAAAGCGTAATTACCAAATGACATTGTTGTCGCAAGAATTTTACAATAGCAGACTTAAGGTGTTTGCACTGATATTCCGTAGATTTCTACATTATCAATCAGTTCGATGACGGCGCAAAGGATAGTTCTCCATTTTGATAACGCTAAATAGCGGTTTTCGATAACGCTGATGTGAGTTGCCCTTAGCTCCAACGATTAGGAACTTAGATTTAAGTATTACCTTATATTAACTCATGAAACAAATGCTTATAATATCATAATGAAAAGAACTCATCTTTTTGGGCTGGCATTGTTGCTCCTATTTAGCTTCCGCGGCTATACTCGCGTATATAAACCCAG
>JAQBOT010000059.1 GCA_028287885.1 Pedobacter sp. | reverse complement strand
GTTTAACGAACGAGCCTCCTAATGCCCCATCTACTACACGATGGTCATAAGATAGCGAGAGGAACATCATATGCCTAATCGCAATGACATCACCAAATTCAGTTTCTAAAACCGCGGGTTTCTTTTTAATTGCACCTACAGCGAGAATGGCTACCTGAGGTTGATTGATTATCGGCGTTCCCATTACGTTGCCAAAAGAACCGACGTTTGTTAATGTAAATGTCCCACCCTGTGTTTCATCGGGCTTCAATTTAGACATGCGGGCACGGCTAGCCAAATCGTTTACAGATTTCGTTAGTCCTACAAGGTTTAGCTGATCCGCGTTCTTAATTACCGGAACAATTAAGTTTCCACTAGGTAGTGCAGCTGCCATTCCAATATTAATGTCCTTCTTTTTGATTATTTGTGTACCATTGATCGACACATTAATCATCGGTAAATCTTTGATTGCTTTGGTTACCGCCTCAATAAATATAGGAGTAAAGGTTATTTTCTCATTTTCCCGCTTCTCGAAGTTTTTCTTTACACGTTCGCGCCAAAGAACCATGTTGGTTACGTCAGCCTCAACAAATGATGTTACATGTGGCGAGGTATGCTTGCTCATAACCATATGTTCCGCGATCAGTTTACGCATGCGGTCCATTTCTATGATTTCATCTCCACCACTAACACTTGCAAGCGGTTGCACCGGTTTCGACGCCTGTACGGGAGATGAAGGTTGACTGATAGCCGGAGTGGATAAGGAACTTTCTTGAGCCTTTGGTTCTTGGAACCTTGTTGATGGCTGATTTCCACCAAATGCCGGAGCAGTTGCTCTATTGGTTGATAGATATTTTAGAAGATCATCCTTTGTTAAGCGTCCATCAGCTCCAGTGCCCTGAATAGATTCAAGTTCAGGTAAAGTTATACCTTCCTGTGCAGCGATATTCTTAACAAGAGGAGAATAGAATCGATCCGAGCTTTGAAGTGTTTCATTTGCAAGTTGTGTGATACCGGGAATCGCAGAAGATTCTACTTGTAGGACTTCTTGTTCGCGGATTAAGTATGGCATGACTTGGGTCTGCTCGGCTACATACGGCTTTACTTCGTCATCTCCTGTTTCAATAATTGCAATTACATCTCCCACCTGGACAATACCATCTTCTTTAAACAACTGTTTCACGAGCTTACCGGCAACTGGCGAGGGAACTTCTGAATCTACTTTATCTGTTGCGATCTCTAATATGGTATCATCCAGATCGATCCTATCCCCGGGTTGTTTAACCCATTTTATTATGGTTGCTTCAGCAACGCTCTCGCCCATTTTGGGTAACAGTAATTCGTATTGAGCCATTTTGGTAGTATATAATTTGGTATTCTCTGCAAAAGTAAGGATTTTGCAGACTTAATCATGATCTTGTTTTAGGCGGCCCAAAATCATTGTCAAAGCCGCTATGGCTGATCGCTCAATATTTTGAACCCTCTTGTTTCCGAAGTTAAACACTTTAGCCTGCACGTTCTGTCTATTTGCAACTGCAATCCAGACTGTACCTACAGGTTTATCAGGGGTTCCGCCATCCGGTCCCGCAATGCCGCTCACAGCTATGGCATAATCGGTATTAAATTGCTTTACAGCACCTGCCGCCATTTCAACCACAGTCTGTTCACTTACCGCACCATAAGAACTTAAAGTACTTTCCTGAACACCTAGAATGGATTCTTTCAGTTCATACGAGTAAGCTACGGCACCACCTGCATAAACTGCAGAGCAGCCAGGATGTTGTGTAATCAGGTGAGCTAGGTATCCGCCCGTGCAGCTTTCAGCAGTTGAAAGTGTAAGGTTACTTGCCTGCATGATGTCAAGAACAGCTTTCTCAAGAGGAATGTCATCTTCCACCACTACGAAGGACTTAACTTCAGCTATGATCTTTTGTGCATAAAACTCAACTTCAGATTTAAGTACCTGTTCATCACTTCCGGTGCCACTAAGTCTTAAGCGAACCTGTCCAAGTCGTGGTAGATAAGCAAGCTTGATGTGCTCAGGCAAAGCATCTTCAACTGAAGTAATTTGTTGAGCCAGGAAGGACTCCCCAATACCGGAGGTCAAAATTGTCTTATGGACAATTGCAGGCAGCTCAAAAGCATCTTTCAGTCTGGGGAGGATTTCTTCATCCATTAAATACATCATCTCATGAGGTACCCCTGGCATAGAAATAAATATCTTTTTATTATGATTAAACCACATACATGGTGCCGTTCCATTCTTGTTCTGAATAACAATGCAGCCATCAGGCACATCAGCCTGCCTGATGTTTCCTTCAATCATTGGACGTTTTAACTTCTCAAAGATCTTCGTAACATGTTCAAGGGTTTCTTCATCCCTACGAAAATCCATGTTAAAATACTTAGCCATGGTGAGCTTCGTGATATCATCTTTGGTTGGTCCGAGCCCACCTGTGATTAAGACGATCTGTGCACGCCCCTCTGCAAGTCTGAGTGCTTCTAAGATGTGGGTTTCATCGTCGGAGACAGAGGTAATCTGTTTAACCTTAATGCCTATTAAGTTTAACTGCTTGGCCATCCAGGCCGAATTGGTATCAACAATTTGTCCGATAAGGATTTCATCGCCAATGGTAATTATTTCTGCCAACATATGCTATTCATAACGCGTCTGGTACCCTTGTTGTTTGCTTAACTTTAGATCCTGCAAGATGGATGCCTTTACTTTAAGCATCACAGAGTAACTCCGATATGGTCCAAAAGGCACCCAGTTGATGCTCATGTCCCAGCAATGCAGGTCTCGGTAAATAGCAATATTGGTTAAGGCAATGTCTTTTTGTCTAAAGTCATACCCTGAATTAAATTGAACTTTCCATTTTGGTGTTACGTTCAAATCACCGTTAAATGATAACGTATTCGTATATATTGGATTCGTCCCCTGCGGCGTAGTTGCATATTGAAATTGGTATGAGAATGAAAAATTCCATGGAATTTTAAAGTCGACAAAGGCATTTGGGTCCCTACTAATCGCATTCAGCTGCTCCGATTGCTCTTGAGTTAAACCCGCCTGGTTTGTTTGATTTTTCAACTGATCTAAGTTCTCATTCCTTCTTTTGAATGACTCCGGATTTAAGCTGTAATCGAATGAAAAGCCAAAACTTGTTAGCCTGGGCAGCTTAGCGTTTTGAAAAGTATACCTATCAATGAGTTTCTTGGTGAGCACATTGTTCTCCAGGGTGTCTTTCGTTGCATATGGATTTAGAACACCACTATAATTTATACCTAGTTTATCTGTAAACTGTGATCGGCCACTAAAAGACAATGTTGATAGTTTGTAAGCCGGAGCGAGGAAATTGTAAGATCCAGAAAGATTTAAGCCCTGGATAATGGCCAGTTTTCTAAATCCACTACCAGTGGTGTCTTTTTCTGATCTAATTTTAGCCTCCACAGTATTATCCAAAGAGAAGCCCAATAATGCCGCCTGCCCCTGGCCAGGTCCACTAAATAGTGTGCGGTCAAAAATGGAATACCTTCTTGTCCGACCTGGAAAAGAAGGATCAAGAACTGCAGTACCATCCTGATAGGTAAGCTCTTTGTAATAGCCTTTACTAAGTTTAGAGAAATCTGGTCTGTAACTTAAATTAAAACTCGGTGTCATTACGTGTCTAATGGCAGTTAGGTTTCCTAATTTTTTAAACTGTGCGGTATTGTAAATTTTGGTAGACATCCCGATTCCAATGTTGTATTCACCAGAACGTTTAAAACCCTGAATGGTATCGTACACTAATGAATCTGAGCGGTTGATCACTCTCAACATCTTCTCATTAACGGTTTGAAAGTGCCATTGCTCGGTATATTGCGCATTAGCGTTGAAATTGAAATATCTGGCTACGTTGAAAGGAAGACTGATTGGAATGCTGTGGTTGAACCCATTCTGGAATCGCTTGAAACCGCCTGGCTGGAACAAAAGATCTTCTGTGGTGCTCACTGTGTTGCTCGCTTGCATAGAATACCCAAGTGTAAGCTTCTGGTACCATTTCTGATCCCCAACTCTGTTTTTGGAGTCGAAAGGGTTGATTGTGTTCATGGTTAAACTTACCTGCGGCAAGGTTAAGCTCAATGTCTTGGATTGTATTTCCTGGCTGTGGCTAAGCGCAGCGGTCAAGTTGAAGATACCCATGGTTTTGCCATAACTGATGCTGGATGCGAGCGTATTTTGCGAGAGCGCACGTACATCATAACTTCCCCCAGCCGCGGTTGATGCATTGTAGGATGAGGTACCCGCATTTACAGAGGCGCTAAAAACACTACCTGGATGGGCATTTGGGTTCTGACTGTGTGTCCAATTGACGTGAAAGTCTTTCCGGGGCGTATACTCCGGCGTCCCCTCAAGCCCCAATCTGGTGCTAGCGTAGGAAAGATTGATATTTCCGTTATACTTATACCGCCTCAGGTAATTCGAAGCTACATTGGTTTCGTATGATCCACGGGTATAGACCGTGGCCATTAGCCTCGCATCCCAATAGTCGCTCAAACCGATATAATATCCCATATCCTTTAAAAAGAAACCTCGAGTGGCATCCTCTCCAAAACTGGGTAGAATAATGCCTGAAGATTTCTTATTGGGCTTCGGAAAAAACGCGAACGGCAAACCAAGCGGTATAGGGATATCTTCAATCTCCAAATAGACCGGGCCGGTGATAATCTGGTGCTCGGCAACGATACCTTTGGTGATGTGGATACCGAAATGTGGATGGGGAAGATTACAAGTGCTGTAAGTCATTCCTTTTAAGTGGATTTCGTCGTCGGGCTGTTTCTTACTTTGTCCGCCGGAAAAGAAGCCTCCCTCCTGTTCGGTAAACGTATTGTAGACAGTTCCTTTACCGGATTTCGTATTATACAATAAAGAGTCTGCAACCGAAGAACCCTCGGCTTCCATCTTAAAGATTGGCCTGCCGACGTATCTACCTTTTGCGTCCTTCAATCCGCTAGCAAATATGGTGTTGTTTTTGGAATCGTACCGGATATAGTCGGCATCCAGCTCAAAGGTTTGATAAACCACCCGAGCTTTTCCATATAAATACATAATACTTTTATCCTTACTAAACTTGGTAGAATCTCTGGCGTAAGTCTCCACTTTATCATCAAGCCCGCTGGAGCTTCTTGGCTGATTCTTAGTGGTATCCCGTTTATTTGTGTCGGTTTGCTGCAGAACCTGCATCATCGACATGTTGGAAAATGCCAATGCTCGATTACCAACAAATGTTAATAAAAGAACTGTATTTAGTAAAATGATATACCGTAAAAGTTTCAAATTCGTGTGTGAATGTTATTTTTGCATCAATGTATAATCCAAAACGTCCAAAATTAATCAAAAATATACCATCACTCAGGCCAAATGCAATAATGATGGTATTTATTTCACTTACTTTAACATTGTTATCTTATGGTCAGGCCTTTAGCCAGCAGTATAAAATAAAAACGATCGTTATAGATGCCGGTCACGGTGGCAAAGACGGCAGTACAGGCGGACTTTATTCTAAGGAAAAAGATGTTGCACTTAAGACGGCTTTAAATCTCGGAAAACTTATTGAGACTAGTATGCCAGACGTAAAGGTAATTTATACCCGTACAACCGACGTCTTTGTGCCATTGTATGATCGTATAGGACTTGCAAACCAGTCGAAAGCCGACCTTTTCATTTCTATTCATTGTAATGATATGCCGGTATACCGCAACACAATTATCACCGGGTATAGAAAGGGACGACGCGGAAAAAGAACGCCAATCAGAGAAACCGTTTATCGCAAAAGCACGTCGACCCGCGGCACAGAAACCTTTGTCTCAGGTATTGGAAGGATGAATGAGCAAGATCCAGTTATAAATCGGGAGAATGCGTCGATCCTGATGGAGGAGAACTATAAGGAGAATTACGAGGGATTTGATCCGAATAACCCGGAGAACTACATCATTCTTTCGCTTATGAAAAACAACTATAGGGAGGCAAGCTTAAACTTCGCCAAACGGGTGCAGGAAGCGTATGTGAAGTCTGGGCGTATAGACCGCGGTGTTCAGGAAAAGAGTTTAGCGGTACTGGCCCGTGCCGGCATGCCGGCCATTCTTACAGAGATCGGTTTTATCAGTAACCCTGAAGAAGAGGATTACATGAATTCTGAAGCCGGCCAGGCAGAAATAACAAATGGATTACTTGCTGCGATAGACAGCTATAAGAAAAGTGTAGAGCATTAATTCATGAAATCGGAATTGAAGGAAAGTTGCAGATCAGGTTTTAATATAGCATTGCTTATTGCCCTTTTTCTGTTCAGCACTAAAGAGGTTCTCGGACAACAAGGCGGATATAGGGTTAAGACAGTTGTAATAGATGCCGGACATGGCGGTCATAAACCGGGCGCCGCGGGTTCTTATTCACTGGAAAAGAACGTCGCATTGCAGGTTGCGCTTAAGTTAGGTAAACAGTTTGAAGAGGATATGCCTG
>JAQBOT010000001.1 GCA_028287885.1 Pedobacter sp. | reverse complement strand
GCCTAAAACCAGGCAGCAGGGTTTAATGATGTTAAAATCATTATTTTTGATCACTGCTTTCCAAAAAATTCTAAAATTTTGAATAAACTTCAAGCATTCAGCACATTGATTTCCAAGCCTGACCGGCTTAAGGCACTGTTGTCCTTTGGGCACAAAGGCTACCTGGCCAGCGTTGGCTGGTTTAATGCATTTGACAAAAAACAAGCTGTAGACGCAAGTGGCGAGGAACTTCCCTGGGTTACTTACTCTTTTATCGACTTTATCAAGGGACGCTTAAACAACACCCTCAGCATATTTGAATATGGATCCGGCACTTCAACGCTATTTTATGCCCGCCGAGTTGCCAAAGTTGTTTCTGTTGAACATGACAAGAACTGGTATGACAAAATACTCAGCTCAAAGCCCTCGAACGCAGAAATGATTTTCACGGAACTTCATTTAAATGGCGAATACAGCAGAAAAGCAGCTTCCCTGCTTGAGAAGTTCGACATCATCATCGTCGACGGAAGAGATCGGGTAAACTGCTGTAAACACAGCGTGGAAGCACTAAGTGCGAAAGGCGTGTTGGTTTTGGACGATTCGGAAAGGCCTGACTACGCTGAAGCAAGAAGTTATCTTAAAGACATAGGCTTTAAGGAACTTTCCTTTAGCGGGATATCGCCTGGATTATTTTATTTAAAAGCAACTTCCGTTTTTTATAGAACAGAAAACTGTTTGGACATCTAATTCCATGTTATGCTTAGCAACGATGTAAAATCTGCATACAATCAATTCTATGAACAAAATGATGACGCCTGGAGAATGCTTGGTGCAAAATCTAAGGCAAAAAACATTACGGAGGTTTGTAGCACGCTAAAGCCAGAGAAAGTACTGGAAGTTGGTGCCGGCGACGGTAGCATCTTGCACTTTCTTAATGAATGGGGATTCGGAAAGGAACTATATGCGCTCGAGATTGCGGATACCGGCGTAGCGTTCATCAAAAAAAGGAACTTAACAAATCTTAAGGAAGTTAAAACATTTGATGGCTATCAAATCCCTTATGCCGACGACAGCTTTGATCTTGTGATATTGGCCCATGTACTCGAGCATGTAGAACACGAACGGATTCTTTTACGGGAATTAAAACGTGTGGCAAAACATATTGTTGTTGAAGTGCCGCTTGATTACCGTTTTGGTGTTGACAGGCGCATAAAGCACTTTCTAGACTACGGCCACATTAACATGTACACGCCTACTTCCCTACGCTTCCTGCTACAGAGTGAGGGGCTGGAGATCCTAGCCGATAAAACGTCGCTTACCCCAACCGAAACCATAAAGTTTAATGAATTCATCAATCGGAAACAAAAGAAGACGCTTAGCAGAATCCTAAAGATTGAACTCGAATACCGGTTGAAACATTTCTTTGGAACTTTCTTAGGCAGGAAAAAACAAGAGCAGTTCGCAAATGCTTATACCGTATTAACAAAGAGATCCAGTCAGAATCTGCAAATATTTTAACATGCAACAATTCGCGCCTATTGCCTTATTTGTCTACAACCGTCCACAGCATACGGAACGTACGCTCAAGTATCTTCAGCAAAACGAGATTGCTGCAGAGAGCCGCTTGTTTATATTTTCAGATGCAGCAAAGACGCCAGAGGATGAAGACAAGGTCAAAGAGGTACGTCAACTTTTAAAAACTGTCTACGGGTTTAGGAAAGTCGAGGTTATTGAAAGAAAAACCAATGCCGGACTGGCAAACTCAATTATCGCAGGGGTAACGCAATTGGTTAAGGATTACAAGCAGGTAATCGTATTTGAAGACGATCTGATCAGCTCTCCGCATACCTTAACCTACTTCAATGAAGCACTTGACCGCTATCGCAATGAGCAAAAGGTGATGCACATCGGTGCTTACATGTATCCTTTAAATCCGAACACCTTACCGCAAACCTTCTTCTATCGGGCGGCAACGAGTTGGGGATGGGCAACCTGGGACCGCGCATGGGATCAATTCGAACCGGATATAGATGCATTAATCGCCCGCTTCGATGGAAAGAAGAAAAAAGACTTTGCAATCGACAATACGATGAACTTCTGGAAACAAATGCAGGATTTCAAAAGAGGCAACAACAACTCCTGGGCAATCCGATGGTATGCATCAATTTTCCTTAAAGGCGGCTTAACTCTCAATCCTTCACATTCCCTAATAAATAATATTGGGCATGATGGTACTGGAATCCACTCAGGGATCAATGACATATACAATGTTATCATCAATCCCAAGCGGATCACTGAATTTCCGGAAGTCATTGAAGAAAATCTGCAAGCCTATCAGCTTATCAAAGCTTTTTTAAGCAACCGCAAGGGGACATATTGGGAACGGATCAAAAGATATGTGAATGCCCGCTTGCGGTAGCAGATCTACTTTCTACCCGTAGCAGCCCAGAATATCCCGGCATACAACTGATTTAAAAAAGCAGGTTCGCTAAAGTTACTTGGTAAATGGCCCAGCGCGGTGTAAAATGCACGGCCTCCATCGTAGTTGTGGTACCAGGAAACCGGGTGCAATTTACCCATTCCCACGCCTTTGGCTCGTGCTCCCCAGTCTGCTTTGGGGTTATAAGAAGACTCATCAACACCCAAAATGTAGTTTAGACCAGCAACCTTCTCCGGGCCAAATTCATAGAATTCTTCAGTCCAAAGCAGTTCATCAGCAAAAGCCTGTTAGCCTGGAAATTTGTTGTCTAGTATCTTCATTTTCGCCGTTTGAATGGTCGGATGGATATGGAACATTCTCCCAACAAGTTTCGTATAC
>JAQBOT010000034.1 GCA_028287885.1 Pedobacter sp. | reverse complement strand
AGTGGGGAGACAAGGATCAATGACCTAAACAGTTTCTATCAATTATTTAGCGGATTGAAGCCAGAGAAAATAGAAGCAGATAAGGTTTTGCCCGATAATACTGCTAGGTACACCATTTATTGCGCGGGTAAATACAGCCTTTGGCAGAAGAAGCTAAACAGTAGGTTTGTTAACAAGAAGGAATTTGATGCCATTGAAGCAAAAAAGTCGGCCATTAACTACAAATATCACTTGAATATGGAAGGTACATTTGCTGCAAATTCAGGAACACAGTTTATTACCTTTCAACTAAAGTCCAATGAGAAACTGGCGGCCATCGCTTTAACAAATGGAGACAAACTAAGCCAACTCTTGTTGGATCTAAGTGATGATTTCGCAGGTAATATCAAGCTTTTGAAAGAGCCTGATATTTTCTATTATTATTACGGCGAACCTTTAAGACGCTTCAAAAGGCCCTATTACGTCATATTAAACAACTACCTCTTTCTGTCGAACAATCCCAGCGCCCTTCAGGCATTCCTAAGAAAATATGAAGCGGGCGATTTACTGATCAACAATGCAGCGTACACGCAAATCTTTGATCAACTATCCAATTCGGCAAATATCTTGTTCTATTTAAACAATGCCCAATCGCAGAACGTGGTTATTGACAACCTATATTCAGGTTATTACAAGCACTACCGTGACCCTCGGGGATTAAAGAACTTTGATAGTTTTATTTACCAGCTTAGTGGAGATAAGGAAAGCTTCCAAACAAATGTCTTTTTAAACATAAAGCACTGAGAGCCACAAACAGATAGTTTGCAGCACGTAGAAAAATAGTTATAGTAAAGCCGTCTTCTTCGGGCTTGTCAGAACGAAATCCTTCAGGTAAAAAGGTTCAAAATAAGCAACATCTTCAAACTTTCCTGCATCAAAAAGACGCTTAGCTATTCTGGACATGTATGCGGCTGAATTAACATTCACATCAGAAAACAAGGCGTTTTCAGAATTAATAAGCTTTTCGCATTTTGCAGCGCCATCACCAATAAATGTGATTTGGCTTGATGCCAATTTATCCTGAAAAGATGTATCATCAATGATCTTCGCTTCAACGGGTGATAGCAAGTTGCCTGATGCATCAAACAATGCGGTATAAACCTCAAGGCGCCTGGCGTCTATCATCGGGCAAATCAATCCTTTAAACCCTTCATGAGTTTGCAAAAAGCCATTTGCCATCATCTCCAGGGTATTTACCCCGATCAAAGGCTTATCAAGTGCATAACACAATCCTTTCGCCGTAGACACACCAATTCTCAAGCCTGTGTAAGACCCTGGCCCTTTGCTAACCGCAACAGCATCAAGTTCTGCATAGGTAATCCCAGCAGCATGGATAACTTCGTCTATAAATAAGGTAAGTGAGCCGGCATGAATGTTCTGCGCAACAAGCTCTTTCAAAGCAATAGTGATCCCGTCTCTGGAAATTGCTGCAGAACAGGCCTGAGTAGCCGTTTCAATTTGTAGAATTGTGGGCATAATATAAGCGATTAATTAAGGAACAGGATCATACCCGTGTTTGCCCCAGGGATGACACCTTCCAATTCTTTTCAGCGTAAGCCAACCACCTTTAAATGGTCCATACTTTTTTATAGCTTCGATTCCGTATTGAGAACACGTAGGGTTGAAACGACAGCTTGCACCTAGAATGGGCGACAAAAACCATTGATATAGCTTTATAAGGAATAAGAATAAAGATCCAAGTAGTGTTTTAATTACTTTCATCAGTGCTCAGTTTAGACCTCAGCTTCTTTAACGCAGCTTGCATCTTCTTTTCCAAAAATTCAAATTGATATTTCTGCTTTCCTACAAATTGTAGTGCAATTAATAATCTTAATTCTGGGTTATTCAGCACAGCATATAATTCCTCTTGCTTGAGCAAGCGGTATGCTTCGCGGCTGCGTCGCTTAATTAGGTTCCGATCTACCGCCCTCTTATATCTTCGTTTAGATACGTTGATAACTACCTGTGCAGGAATTTCAGAATCGTTCGGCACAAACAAATAGGAAACACGATATGGATATAATAAAAAAGAAGAACCGTTCTTAAATAGCAGATCGAGTAATCTCTTGCTACATAACCGTTCTTCTTTAGTAAATGTTTTCATGCTTTGATCGCAGATTTGCAGACTGTTATGATCTGCTAACACTTAAAGTGCTGCAATCAAATTATGCTTTGTGACGACGCTCGTCAGAAACAGATAATTTCTTTCTTCCTTTTGCACGACGAGAAGCTAATACTCTTCTACCGTTAGCTGTAGCCATTCTTTCGCGGAAGCCATGTTTATTTCTTCTCTTTCTTTGCGAAGGTTGGAATGTTCTTTTCATAACTGTATTATATCTTAACTGTATTTTTTAAATAAGAAGTGCAAATATAGCTTGAATTTTATTTAAATGCAAGTACATCTAAACCCTGTTTTTTATTTTTTATGTGGGCTCAGATTCCCAAAGCCGCTTTAAGCTTAATGTAGCCGGTCCTACTCACCGGAAGCCAAATGTTTGACTTCAACAATACCACGTAACTATCTTTTTCTTTCAATTCAATTTTGGTTACCTGACTTAGATTTATCATATAGGAACGGTGAATCCTAATGAATTGAAGTGGATCCAATGACTGCTCAAAGAAGCTCATTGTTTTATTCTTCACATAAATTCCATCTGTTGTGCTAAAACGCACGTGGTCATCATCAGCTTCCAGGTAATGGATATCTGCAGTAGCGATGATCTTTATCACGCCATTGCTCTTCACCACAACACGGTTACTTGGAGCCGCTGTTAGGGACACGGCTTCCAACAGAGTCTTAGTTGTAGTGCCGTTCGCCTCCGCACTTAACTTTCCCGGAAGCTTTGACATCGCCAAATCAAATCTAGACTTCTCGATGGGTTTTAAGAGGTAATCCATCGCATTTACCTCAAATGCTTTGATTGCGAATTCATCGAAAGCTGTCGTAAAGATCACAGCAGGCTTATCGTCCACCAGCTCCAGCATTTCAAACCCGGTTATCTTTGGCATTTGGATATCCAGGAAGATCAGATCTGGACTATGAATTCCAATAGCTTTTAAGCCTTCAAAGCCGTCATTACATTCTGCAACAACCTCAATGTCCGGGTAATCCATCAAATAATATTTAATAATATCCCGAGCTAAGGGCTCATCATCTATCAGAATCGTTTTTATCATGCTGAGGAATTTTAAGCGTTGTTGTAAATAGATTGTCTTCTGTGGATTGCGTTTGCAGTAATGCAGTATCAGCAAACAACAAATATAACCTTCTTCTGATAGCAGTCAACCCGAACCCTGTCCCTTCAGCAGTCTTCACGCTTGGGTCATATGGATTCTGAACGGTAATCTTAAGCAGACCCTGATCCAGGGTTACAGCAATGGAGATTGTTATCGGCGCAGCTGTATTGTATAACCCAAACTTTATGGCATTTTCAACAATAGGCTGAAGAAATGTTCCGGGAAGCTTCAGATTAAATGAGCGTTCATCAATATGAATTTCCACATTCAACCGGTGCCTGAATCGCACTTTCTCTATATCCAGGTACAATTGAATATATTCCATTTCCTCAGCTACACTCACCCAAACTTCGTCATCTCTTTTTAACGTGCCGCGTAAAAAGGAGGCGAGTTTAGTGATCATTGTCCCCGCTTCTTTCGGATTGATGATCGTAAGTGCATAAACAGAGTTGAGGCTATTGAATAAAAAATGAGGCTGCAATTGATGCCTAAGTTTATTTAATTCTGCTTCTTTAGCCAGGTTCTGTGC
>JAQBOT010000030.1 GCA_028287885.1 Pedobacter sp. | reverse complement strand
TCTACATCCGTGATCCGTAGGCAATACGCAACAGTGCTGGTTGCGCCAGATCCACGGCCCACATGGTAAAAGCCCTGACCCATGGAATACCTGATGTTGTCCCAGGTGATCAGGAAGTAGGCACAGAAATCGAGTTCAAATATTACTTTCAGCTCCTGCTTGACATTCCGTGCCGCTTGCTTGTTGTTCTTCCCGTAGCGATAAATCATCCCTTCGTAAGCAAGCTTCTCCAATAGTCCGCGGTCGTCGTCCTTATTACCGGTAAAAGTCTGGCGGTTCAGCTTGATCTTTCCCTGCGAATAGTCCATGACGCACCTGTTCATCAGCTGCCGGGTGTTATCGAGGATAAAAGGGTACTTAGAGAACTTTGCTTCGAGTTCCCCCGGAGGTAGAAACTGGTCGGTCAGCTTGCACTTGTCTTCCCAGCCCACCTTGGTTAAAAGCGTATTCAGATCTATACCGCGCAGGTATTCGTGCAGGCGGTAATCGACCTTATCTGCAACAACGACTGACTGTAGCGCAACAAGCTTTGTCTTTAAAGGTGCCAGGTCCCGTACGTAAAGCTGATTCAGCTCATCGTGGCGGATGCCCAAAAACTCATTTTCCCTTAAATCCGCAGCATGCGAAAAAGGATAAATGACATAAGCATTATTAAAGATCTTGCATTGATCGGGAAAGGGTTTGCCTGAAAAGTTATACTCGGTAAGGAAATCATTAAGTTCTTTCATCCCTTCTTTGTTCCGCGCAATGCCCAGATAAAGGAGTTTCTTGTCTCGCCGAAACTCGATGCCGCCAATGGGTTTGATGTCCTTCTCCTTACAGGCGCGCATAAATTCCATGATGCCGGTAGAGTTGTTTATATCCGTGAGCACCATCTGGTTGATGCCGAGCGACTGTGCCTCGGAAACCAGCTTGGGGATGGACATGGTGCCGAAACGCAAACTATACTGGGAATGGACATTCAAATACATGCTTATAAGTCGATTTTCATTGTTGATGCCAGCGTGATTGCTTTTTCGCCGAAGCGCTTGCGGATTTTATCCATGGCCTGGCAGAGGCTATATTGTTCCTGGGAATCGCTGTAGAGGTCAATCTGTTCATGACCGCTGACCAGGCTAGACAGCCGTACCCCAACCAACCGCAGCAGCATCCTTTTTTGATACACTTGCCTGAACAGTTCTTTCGCTTTTGCAATTAACACATGATCAAGCGAGGTATAAGGAATAGTGACTTGTTTGGTGACGTCTTCAAAGTTGGAATAGCGGATGGTTACGGTGATGCAGGCGCTAAGTTTCTTTTTTTGCCTGAGCTCAAAAGCCAGGTCCATGACCATCGAGGTAATTAGGTTATTGATGGTATCTACATCTATGGTGTCTGTCTTAAAGGTACATTGGGTGCCAATGCTCTTTTGCTCCTGGTAGGGGATCACCGGCGAGTTGTCTATACCTTTTGCTTTCTGCAGCAGCTGAATGCCGTTTTTGCCGAGCAGGGTTTGCATCTGATCAGGATGGATCTGACTAAGCGTAAAGATTTTCTTGATGCCCATGTCGCTGAGCTTGATGAAGGTCTTTTCGCCAAGGCCTGGAATCTTCTTAATGGACAATGGGTTTAAGAAAGGTTGCACTTCCTGCTGGTTTACGTTGAGTTCTCCATTTGGCTTACACTCGTTGGTTGCGATCTTGGATACGGTTTTGTTTACCGACAAACCGAAAGATATCGGGAGGCCAGTTTCTCTGATGACGGCTTGTCGCAGTTCTTTTGCATATTGCAAGGTGCCATGAAAGCGATCCATTCCGGTCATGTCGATATAATGCTCATCTATGCTGGCTTTCTCTATAAGTGGCACCCGGGATTTTAGAATATCAGTGATCTCGTGCGAAGCTTTGGAGTACTCATCCATATTTCCGCGGATGAAAATGGCATGCGGACAAAGCATTTTCGCCATTCTGGAGGACATGGCCGAGTGTACGCCGAACTTACGTGCTTCATAACTGCAGGAAGCCACAACGCCACGCTCGGAACTGCCGCCAATGATAACGGGTTTGCCGACCAAATCGCTGTTCTTACGCACTTCTACCGATACAAAGAAGGCATCCTGATCCATGTGGATGATATGTTTGTCGCCTGCCATAACCTTGTTTTTAGAACAACAAAGTTATGCTAATGTTTTTGGTAATTGCAAGTGATTACTAAGTATATTAGTTTTATAAGCTTAGATATTTGATCTAAGAATTGATATGTTAACGCAGACGTTATAAGAGGGAAAGAATTATTTGATCGCAACATTTCCCTTGTTCGTCGCAAATATTTGACCGATCCTAGCTGTCTTCACTTTCTTGCTGGAAATAAAATATACCTTAGTTAAAATGACTGTTGGAACAAAAAACTTATGGACTAGGAATTGGCTAAGAATTGCGGTGCACATCAGCATCTGGATCGTCATCATACTTTCAAACTACATCTTTGATTACGATGATGAACGTGTAAATCCATACGGCGGTGTAAACGTAGTGACGAACATTTTCCGAGCAGGCATCTTCTATTTCAACGCGGAACTCCTGGTGCCAGTGCTGATCTATAAGAAAAAATACCTGGGTTATTTCCTTGCGTTAATTGCGCTGTTCCTAGTCATGATGCTCTTTCATGGCTTGATTTTTCAATTGCTTGTTGATCGCAGATTTGTCCTTCTGAAAGCAGCTGCACACAACATTCTGCCCTTCATCATTACAATCACGGCAAGCACCGCCTACAAGACAATAACCGATAAAGCGAAAGCCGACGCAATAGCCAGTGAACGACTACAGGAAAACTTAAAAACGGAGGTTTCTTTTTTACGATCTCAGATCAGTCCGCATTTCATTTTTAACGTCTTGAATAACATTGTGGCCCTTGTCCGGTTAAAGAGTGCTGAACTGGAGCCTACGGTCATGCGGCTATCTACCCTGATGCAATATATG
>JAQBOT010000477.1 GCA_028287885.1 Pedobacter sp. | reverse complement strand
ACACAGATTCTGCTGCGAACGCCGCACCAAAAAAAGGGCATGTAAGTGTAAATTTCACTGGGATTGATTATACGTGTTCAACAAACATGAACTATGCTTATGCCGGCGGTGCTGGTAAGTTCTTTGTTAAAAAGGATGTTATGACCTTCACTGATACTCTGATGCACCCTGCAAGTTTTGACTGGAATATGGTACTGAACGGATCATACACCTACCGCATTGAAGGGGACAGTATCACATTAGTTAAGAAAACTGGAAATATAACGGTTACGTTCCGCCTTGAAAAACAATAGGGAACAACGTTTCCGCCATTCCCTATTGGTACCAATGTTTATAATAATTTATTTCTTCGTGATCTTAAACATTTTTCCGCCATCTGTAACGGTATAAAGTGCTCCATCTTTTCCGGTAACAAGCGCACGGAATCGCTCACCTTTGTCGGCTAGTAGCCTTTCTTCACCAACCACCTTGTTGTCTTTGATAACAAGTCTGGCAATGTGCGTACTGCTAAGTCCGCCTATAAACAAGTTGTTTTTCCATTCTGGAATTGCATCGCCAGTATAGAAGGTCATGCCTCCTGGAGAGATGACAGGATCCCAGTAGTAGACCGGTTGTTCCATACCTGCTTTTTGTTGGATACCTTCACCAACTTTGCCACCTGCGTATTCAATACCATAGGTAATTACAGGCCAGCCATAGTTCTTGCCTGGACGAATGATGTTTATTTCATCACCTCCACGTGGTCCGAACTCAGCTTCCCAAAGGTCGCCAGTTGCCGGATTAAAGTCAAAACCGTCCGGGTTACGAAAGCCGTAGGCATATATCTCAGGTTTAGCATTTGCAGTTTTGGCAAATGGACCATTGTTAACCGCTTTACCTTCTTTGGTTAAATGTAACACTTTACCGATGGCAGCGCTAAGATCCTGTGCTTTCATCCGTATATCATTTCCGGCACGTTCTCCAGTACTGACGAACAAGTTTCCTTGTTTGTCGAACAGAATGCGTGAGCCATATTGCAGCGTGCCCTTGTAAGAAGGCAAGGCCCTGTAGATTACTGTAATGTTTTCAATTTTGGTCTCATCAGCTGAAAGCTTGCCTTTGGCAATAGCGAGGATACTACCTTCGTTGTTTTTTTCGGAATAATCCCAGTAGACCATTCTGTTGCTGCTAAACTGCGGATCGATATTCACGTCAAGTAATCCACCTTGTCCTTCATCAAGAACCGCCGGAAGCCCGGTGATTTTCTTTTGTTGTTTTCCGTTGGCTGTTAAAATTACCATTGTTCCGGTTTTTTGGGTTACCAAAAAGCGACCATCAGGTAAGGTGCGCAGGCCCCAGGGATGATCGAGGGTGCTGTTTATTTCTGTAATGTTTAATGCTGTTTTTGTCTTTACGCCCGGCGCCCTGGTCTGGCCTGGAAAGGCAGGTTTATAGGTGCTGTTTGGATCTTTGGTTTCCACAGGCGCGTTTCCGCTGGTGCCCGGACTGGTCGAATCGGGGCTAGAATTGTCCGAATTCAACGTTCCCGAACTGTTGTTACATGCTGAGATTGTTGCCATGGTGGCAATAACTAAAATCAGCGCTTTGTGATTTATTCCTAACATAGAATTGCTAATGGTTTAATTAATATTATTTATAAACTTACGATATATTTTCAAACTGGTAAAGCGATTTAGCTCCCTGAAGAAGGCTCCAAATGTGTTTTTGTATATCAATTTTTTACATTGATGTAAGATTTGGGAATCATCTGAATGTTATTTCACTCTTATAAAAATGGCGCGCGTTTTTTATAATCTATTAATACATAAAAAGTAAGAAATGTTTTAATTCCCTTATTTTAGCCCCGTACAGGCTGCAACGACCTAATTATTGTTACATTCGCTTTAGATAAACAAACTTCCCAAATACCAAATATTACTACCTCAAGGATCAGAATGAATAAAATGGACCCTCAATTGTATAAGCTGTTGTTCGATCAAAATCCAGATGCAATTGTATTATTTAGTGTAACTGGTGAACTTAAAAATGCAAACGAGCGTTTCTTCAATTTATCTGATTCCAACTCTTCTGAATTTCAAAGTGCAAGTTTCTTATCCTTCTTTTCAGGCAATGAGACGCATTTTATTTCAGAGAGATTTAACTGCAGCAGTAAAGGGGAGGTCCAGCGCTTTGAGGCAACCTTTGTAAATGCAAAAGGTCTGGAAATTATAGTAAGCGTAAAACTGTTCCCTGTACGGACAGATGCAGAGATTGAAGGCATTTATTGCATCATTAAAGATATTACTCAATTAAAAATACAGCAGCAAAAAATCGAACAAAGTGAACTCAATTACGGTAGAAATCAAAAACTGCTGAATGCCATTGTAGAAAACGCTGAAGAAGGTATTGCTGTTGCAGATTTAGAAGGTCATTTTATTATTTACAATCGTGCGATGGTTGAATTGCTTGGAGTTCAGCAAACAGATTCAAAATCGTATGATTGGTCGAAGATCTATAATATTCACGACGCGCGAACCGGTTTGCTCGTACCCAAGGAGAAACTGCCAATTGTAAGAGCAATGAAGGGCGAATATGTAAAAAACCAGGTTTACTTGATTAAAAATCCAATAAGAGGAGATGTTTATCTATCTATTTCATCTTCTTCAATTAAGGATGCTGAAGGTAATACAATAGCCAGTATGGTAATAGACCGGGATATAACTGATCAAATTACGTACGAGCAAAAGCTAAATGCAGCAATTGCAGAATTAAAGCAAAGCAATTCGCGTTTTAAATATGCTAGTCAGGCAGTATCAGATGCCATTTGGGATCTTAATCTAGCTACCCATTATTGTTTTTGGGGCGATGGGTTTAAAACTCTTTTCGGCCACAATGCAGATTTTGTTATTGCGGATACAGATTTTTGGGTAAACTATATTCATCCGGATGATAGGGAGCGGGTATTCCAAAGTATTCAAAATGCGATACGCAACCCTAATCAAGATCAGTGGGCTGCTGAATTCCGGTTTAGAAAGTCTGATAATACCTTTGCAACGGTTGCAGATAAGGCCATCATTATCCGTGATGAAAACGGGAAAGCCATACAGATCATTGGTGCCATACAGGATATAACTCGCCTTAGAGTAGAGGAACAGCGACTTAAGTTGCTGGAATCTGTTATTACAAATACTTCGGTAGCCGTTTTAATTGCTGACATTGAGATTGTTCCTGGTTTTGGACCCAAAATATTATATGTAAATGAAGCTTTTACATCCATGTCTGGATACGAGACACAGGATGTTCTGAATGGAAGTTCAAGAGTTTTATATGGTGAGCATACAGACGAGTCTGCGCTAAATACAATCTGGGAGGCTATGAAAGAGAAAAGGCCTGTAGAAGTGGAGCTGGTCGTATACACAAAAACAATGGAAGAGTTGTGGGTGCATATGACCGTAGTGCCTGTGCAGGATGGTAAAGGAGCATATTCGCACTTTGTATCGTTGATAAGAGATATCACCTATCGGAAAACCCATGAGTTTGAAAAAGAGCAGCTTATAAAAGGCTTGACACAAAGTAATAAGGAACTTAAGCAATTTACGTACATCACCTCACACAATTTAAGGTCCCCATTGGTCAATTTGATGGGCTTGCTACAGTTGATAGACGATATCGATGTACAAGATGAAGAATTGATTTCTATTCATAATAAACTAAAAGTTTCAACTGAGTCCCTGATCTGTACAGTAAGTGACCTTATGGATATTTTATATACCAAGGATAACCAGTTTATTCAGGTAGAGGAAAATGAGGTATCTGTAGTTCTAAATCACGTACTTAAGCTTGTGGGAAAAGTTGTTTCAGAGATCCAGCCTGAAATTACATGCGACTTTAATGATGCCCCTACCATTAAGTTCCATAAAGCTTATTTTGAGAGTATATTGATGAACTTGTTAACGAACGCCATAAAATATCGTTCACCATCCCGTAGGTTAAAGATTAACGTCTCTACCAAAATTGCGAACGACAAGGTTGTACTTACGTTCAAGGATAACGGGATCGGCTTTGATCTGGAACGGCATAAGGACCGGATCTTTGGTTTTTATCAGAAGTTCCACAATCACCCGGACAGTAAGGGCTTGGGCCTGTTCCTGGTAAAATCACAAATGGAAGACCTGGGTGGTACCGTAGATATGGAGAGTTTTCCGGATGCGGGTACGACATTGATTCTCACGTTTAAACAGTAGCTCACTTCGAGAGATTATACCACAAAGAGATTTTAAATTCAAAGGCATATTGCATAACTTTAGGATAGCTAATCTAAAAGCAAGTTATGGATACAACTGAAAATGCCGATATCACGGTGAAGACTGTAGTCTATGCACCAATTGAAGAAGTTTGGAACATATGGACTTCACCAGATCACATCATTAAATGGAACAATGCATCAGATGACTGGCACACGCCAGCGGCAGAGAACGACCTCCGTGAAGGCGGAAAGTTCGTCTACCGTATGGAGGCGAAAGACGGAAGCGCTGCTTTTGCTTTTTCAGGTATTTATGAGGAAGTTGTGCCGCAGTCAAGAATTGTATATAAGCTTGAAGATGATCGAGTAGTCAGTGTATCCTTTGAGGAAGCAAATGACGGCGTCACCGTTTCGGAAATATTTACTCCTGAAAAAGTAAATAGCATTGAACTACAACAAAGCGGCTGGCAATCCATTCTTGATAACTTTAAGAATTACACAGAGGGACTAGCAAAGCGGGTAGAATAACAGCCTGAGTTTAGACTACAATTCGGAACTCGGTTTGGTGTTCTGCAACGGTTTTCAATGAGAATTGAAAGTTGTGATTAAGCAGGATTTCCCTTACGGTCGTTAATCCAATTCCATGTCCGTCTTTCTTGGTGCTGTAAAACGCTGAAAACATGTTTTCAGCTTGCTCTTGCGTAATTCCCTCACCGGTATCACAAATAACAAGAGTCCTTTCATTTAGATTACTTGAAATCCTGATCTTGCCATTGCTGCCTATAGCTTCAATTGCATTTTTTATGATGTTGATGAATGCTTGTTCCAGTAGCTGTTGAAAGGCATTCTTAAGCGTTTCTGATTGCTGCGCCTGCCAGAATGCTTGCTGTGACAGCGTAGACTGCAAAATTGAATTAAGAGCTCCAATGGTGTTGTTCACTCATGAGCCATCATTCGGATCACCTTGCCGTAAATTTTCTTTTCTGCTTCTAAAAGCTCGGCTGTGAGATCTTATGGCTACTTTAAAGCTGCTTAGGTCGGCGATCCTGGCTAATGTTTCACACTCATTTACTGATGCACCAATGTCTTTGTTCAGGTATGTGATTACGCCAGGACGTGTTGCCACGATATTGGCCAGGTTTAACTTAAAACGCTGGTACTTATTTCCCAGTCCATTACTTTTTTTGGTAAGTTGTTTACAAGAGGTGTATCAATGATAAAATGCTGTTAAACAAGCGAATATGCATATAATAAGAAGAGATATTGTGCGGAACCGCACCAGGTGTTCCGAAAACGAACGGAAGTGTTGCTTGGCAATCTTGTATCACTAAGCAGAATCAAATGAGTACGGATAAGGCAATGGTCTTGCAGTCATCAAACCCGCTTTCCGCATCGTGAAAGCAAATTGAGCATACAAAAAGCTTTTATGTTCCAAGTTACCTGAAAGAAGAGGAGACTGGAAGCCGTATTTACCAATAAATAATTGTTAATACTTTAGAAATCAGCGGTGTACCAGCTGATTATGGCATGAAATTTATCATATTTCGCATACTAAACCTAAATT
>JAQBOT010000457.1 GCA_028287885.1 Pedobacter sp. | reverse complement strand
CAATACTGTTTATGCGCCTAAGAATTGGCTTGGATTTAGAATAGGTAAAGAACACCCCAAAAAGGTGATGACAAATAAGTTCATTTGGTGCGAGGTATTAAATCCTTAAGCAAGTGTTTTATAGACGGCAAAAGTTTCATCTGTGCTTTTCTTTATCGGAAAGTGCAATAAACGTGCATTTCCTTTAACAACAAGCTCCCTCCTTCTACTTTCATTTGTAATCAGATCTGTAATTGAATGTACAAGATGATCGAGATCACGCGGATTAAAGAACTCAGCGGCATCTGCTGCAATTTCCCTAAAGCAATCCGTGTCGCTCAATAGCATTGGACACTGAGCTTTAAAAGCCTCTAGAATTGGCAATCCAAATCCTTCATGCAAGGATGGGTAAACAAAAAACAATGCCTTTTGGTACAGCGTGTTTAATTGCTCATCACTGGCGCTCAAATGCGTAACCTGATCCCCGATTTTCAGACGTTTTATCAGCTCCATATCTGCAATTCCGAGCCTACCCCCTCCAGTTAGTATTACTTGAAGGTCTGGATATTTTTCCTTAATCTTTGAATAGGCATTCATGAACAAATAGAAGTTTTTATATCCGCTGCGATCGCCAACGTACAGCAGGTAACTTTCTGGCAATTCCGGCATTGTTGCAAAGGTAAGTGGCGTTTCACAGTCTATTCCATGGTAAACAACGTGAATTTGCTCAGGCTTTGCAGTAGTATACTGCAGGATATCATTCTTAGTTGTCTCTGAAATTGCAATAATCTTATCTGCATGTTCTACACTCAATCTCTTATGAAAAGTAAGTGGATCATTTGCCCAGAAATATTCCGGTAAACGTTCATAGGTCATGTCATGAATGGTTGTTACCAAAGGCTTATTAAGTCGTTCTAAGAAATAAGGATCATAGTACGTGGGATGGAATATATCAAAGTTATTTTTCCCTAAGATATGCTTTGAATAGTGCTCATTTATTTTAAATATTTTTCTACTATGTTCAGATTCCAACAAACGCTCCGCCAACACATTATCCAAAAACCAAGGCTTTTGTTGCAGGTAATGGTTGGTCGAATAGAAGACGCCTAAAACATATTCAAACTCCTCGGCATCTTCAATAGCTTCTAATAAGTTGGCGAAATACCGGCTTATGCCACCATATTTTTGAGTGCTGAACTTCTGGTGATCGTAAAATATTTTAATCATGTGTGATCCGAATCAATGACTATATATAACCTTATCAAACTGTGTCTTGAGAACGCCAACATTAATAATAAGCTTTATTCATTTTCATTAAAAGACTGCTCGATCAACAGCTTAAATTGACTCAGACGTTTGTCCCAGCTATTTTCAGCCGCAATTGCAATTCGCCTTTGTCTACTTTCTTCTGTGTCGTTATCCATCGACCATCCTATTGCCGCTGAGAAGTCATCAGCGCTGCTGCAATACTGAACTTCGTCCATTGTAAATTCTTTTAAATCTAAGTTGAAATCTGTGGCAACTACAGGCTTACCAGCGCCAAGATATTCAAAAAGTTTAAGAGGAAAAATGGTGTTGCTGACCTCATCCTTCTTAAATGGAATTATTGCAACATCAAAGCCTTTGATTACAGCTGGCATATCCTCGTATGGAATTCTTCCAATAAAATGGACATTCTGCAACGTATAAAATTCCTCAGGAACATACGATTCCTGGACCGGGCCGGCGAACACAAAGCTCATTTCGGTATTCGCTTTAATAACATCAGATAAAAGTTTATAATCTATCCGTCGTTCTATATTCCCAAAATAACCAACAATTGGCTTTGGAATAGATCTGAGCTTATTATGTATGACCAAACTTGGATCCATTGCTTTCGAACTGTGGCTTAGGTCTGCAGCGTTTGGAATAAAGTATGTAGCAGGGTTTAATCGTCTTTTTTCTTCAAACAGCTGCCTACTTGTGCAAATCACGAGGTCACTTTCCTTAACTAAAAGCTTCTCAGATATCACTCCGTGTTTTCTATCATGCCAAAGAATAAGTGGATCCACACAGTGATAAATGGATAGAGCCGGAGACAACAGCTTTCTCAGATTCGGATAATGGAAGTTAAAGGAATTAATATAGACCGCCTTCTTTATACTCTGTTTGCCTATTGCCTTCTCTATTCTGCATGCTATAATTTTTTCATTGATGCTTAGCAAGTAGCGATAGAAAGCGCTTTCCTTAAGAAAATTGATAGACAGAAGTGGTGGTACAATAATGATTTTCAACCTTTCGATGTTTGTCGGCAATATCCCATCGGACTTACTTGAAAATAAAGGTTTTCGCTTTAGGTAAGCGTTGTCTTTTTTTGTGAGCCAGTCTTTCCAGGTATATGGATAATCTACATAATAGACATCGTTATCCTTAGCTAAATACTTAGCAACAGTGTAACTGGTGGATTCAAATGGACCATCATATTTTGCGATCCCTAATATTATAACCACGCTATCCTTTAGAATCATCCAATTGATTTTTTTCTTACTTAATGGTGGTTGGCTCCTTGAGGTTTGCTTGTTTTAGAATATCTAGCCGCAGAGTAATATTCATCAAGGCTATAAACATATAAAAATAAACGCTTAATGGAAACTGAACGATGGCTTCCTGGGGGAAATTACCCATACTAATCGCAAAAACAATTAGGACCGTAGCTAGGCAATATGATTTTAGTTCCGGATCTTTTATTTTAAAATAATTATCGATACCAGTTTTTAGAACAATAAAGAACAAAGTACATATTAAAAACAGGCCAACAAATCCAAGTTCTACCGCAACGCGGACGTAGCCGCTGTCTGGAGGAAATTGAGAAAGGAAAGAGTTGGGTGCAAATCTCACACCCCACACACCGGTAGCACCAAGACCTCCCCCTAAAGGGTGAGATCTGATAAAGGGTTGGATACGTTTTTGGTTTTCTGCCCGGACATTGTAAGATGCATCATTAGAGGGCCTAAATGCAGACTGAAAGCGTATCAAGCTCTTGTTTGAAGTTGGCATAAACACAAGAACAAACAATAGCATTGCAAATCCCGTGAAAACTAAAAACATTTGTTTGTTGAACTTCAGAATGAAAAGCATAACCATAGCGGCCGGAACCAACAGGTACG
>JAQBOT010000449.1 GCA_028287885.1 Pedobacter sp. | reverse complement strand
GATGCCAAATGCATTGGACTTTAATGTCAAGAAAACAAAGGCAACGAAGTCGAAAGCGCCTGGGAAAGAAAAGTCTTTGAAGGTAGATACAAAGGACCTGTCCTTGCAATTGCATAAGGAGGGCAAGTCTATTGCAGAAATTGCAAAAGAACGGAAGCTTGTTGTCGGAACTGTTGAAGCACATTTGGCGCACTTTATTGCCATACAGGAGATTTCTCCGAAAGGCATTATTGACAACCGTAAGCTAAGTAAGATACTTTCCGCGATTAAAGAGCTGAAAACACTGCAAATGAATCCGATTCGGGAGCACCTTGGCCGCGATTACAGCTTTGGAGAAATCAAGATCGGACTAGCCGCGCATATCGCAGAAGGCAGTTAGATTTTAATGTTGCCAGTGAAAACGAGTTGAGCAGGGCCGCATAAAAACACATTTGTGAACAGCTTGCCGTCGTAATCAAATTCTACACGCAGGTTTCCCCCCAATACTTTGATTGGCTTAACATGATGGCCGGTTTGGTTTTCCTGTTTAGCCATAGAAATCGCAACAGCAGTTACCCCAGTACCACAAGCATAGGTTTCATCTTCAACACCACGCTCAAAAGTGCGCACAAAGTAGTGATCTCCTTTATTTTCTATGAAGTTCACGTTGATGCCTTCCAGCTTATATGTCGGATTATTGCGAATTTCTTTTCCTTTAAAGTAGACATCCAGGCTCTCCAATTCAGAAACATGCTCTACATAATGTGGTGATCCTGTGTTTAATATGAATGCATTTCCGTCGGTACTCACCTGATCAACATCGATCATCTGGAGGTCAACCCATTCACCTTTGGCAGAAATTTTGGCATAATGTGGACCATCAACTGCCAAAAAGGTAGTTTCCTCTGCTATAACGCCCAGTTCTTTTGCGAATGCAACGATACAGCGGCCGCCGTTGCCGCACATGCTGCCCAAGTTGCCATCTGCATTGTAATAGTCCATCTTAAAGTCATATCCGGCATGATTTTGTAGCAACATTAATCCGTCAGCACCGATGCCGAACCGCCTGTCGCACAGCTTTTTTACCATATCTACTGATAGATCCGTGTAAACATTGTTGCGGTTATCAATTAAAATGAAGTCGTTACCAGCACCCTGGTATTTATAAAAAGGTATATTAGTCATGGATGGGATTCCCTTTAACATTTTTTAACACAAAACCGGGCCTTATGCAGCTACAAATATCGTTGATATGGTATTAAATTTGACTTTAAATAAGAAACAATTATAAACACATGAAAAAAATAGGATTAATACTGTTGGCTGCACTCGTTGGAGGTGCCTCAGCGATTGGCGCCTATAAGATGTTGGAGCGCAACAACGATGGCATGTCGTTAACAGAAAAACAAAATCTACTATTCGCTAACAACCCAATTAAACTTTCCTCTGCAGGTACTGTAGATTTTATACAGGCTGCATCAGCGGTTTCTCCAGGTGTTGTGCATATCCGTACTACATTTAAAAGTGCAGGCGATGATGAAGCGGGTTCTCCATTTGATATGATGGAACAGTTCTTTGGTGGCGGCGGTATGCGCAGACGCATGCCTCAGGCAGCTTCCGGATCTGGAGTAATTTTAACTTCTGATGGATACATTGTGACCAATAACCACGTTGTAGAAAATTCAGAGAAGGTTGAAGTGATCTTAGCAGACAGACGGAAGGTTGTAGCAAAGGTGATTGGACGTGATCCAAATACGGATCTTGCTTTGATCAAGGTTGATGAAACTCGCCTGCCGGTTGTGAAAATGGGTAATTCAGACAATGTACAAGTAGGAGAATGGGTGTTAGCCGTAGGCTTTCCTTTGGATCTTCAAACTACAGTAACCGCTGGTATCGTTAGTGCAAAAGCACGTAAGATCGGTATCCTGGATCAGGCTCAGCAACCTACTCAAGAGCAATATGAAGAATACAGAAGAACAGGTAAAATGCCTGCAAGTGCGGCAAGTGGCAGCATTGAATCCTATATTCAAACTGATGCAGCCATTAACCCTGGAAACAGTGGTGGTGCTTTGGTAAACTCGAATGGTGAACTCATTGGTATTAACGCCGCTATTGCGTCCCAATCGGGAAGAAATGAAGGCTATGGTTTTGCAATTCCAATAAACCTTGCTAAAAAGGTGCTGGAAGACTTTAAGAAATATGGTTCTGTAAAACGTGGCTATATTGGTGTAACCTTCCGTCCATTGGATGCAGATGCTGCTCAGGAACTAAAACTTAGCGATAACAGCGGATTGTATGTTAGCGATGTTTTACCTAATGGTGGTGGTGCTGCCGCAGGTATCAAACCTGGTGACATCATCAAAAAGGTAGAAGGATATGAAATCTATGATTCACCTGACCTTCAGGAAAAAATTGGTAGAATGAGCCCCGGTGACAAAGTGAAACTTACAATTTCCAGAAATGGTCAGATGAAAGATGTTACGGTTACTTTGAGCGGACAAAGTGCGATCAGTTCGCCGAAAACAGCTTCTACAGATAAGCCTACAGGTACTTCTATGGATAAGCTTGGTGCAACTTTCGCCCCTGCTTCTCCAACATTGAAAGCTAAATATGGTGTAAAAAGCGGGGTTGTTGTGACTTCCGTTACGCCAGGAA
>JAQBOT010000373.1 GCA_028287885.1 Pedobacter sp. | reverse complement strand
GCAACCAACTTACCGTCAAACCAAATCTTAATGTAACCCGCATACTTCAACTGGAACTGATACAGGCCTGCTTCACTGCTGGCAACTGATCCCTCATAGTTTACAATAGCATCCTGCATTTTAATGCTGTCCGGGAACTTATGTTGATCTGTAAGCCAGTTCATGGATAGTTCGGATACCGGGCGCCTAAACAAAACCTTATTGGGCGATTGTTTTAGCGAGTAGCTTGCCGTTAGCCATCCTTGCTCATCATCCTTCGAAAACAGCCTTAAAGCGCTTAAAGGCTCGTAGTCACGTACATCACCGGCACGTGTAATGGAGTAATTGTCCCAAAGAATTCCGTACCCTTTGTTTGAAACAAAGAAGGGTACAGCGATCTCTGTGTTATACTGCACCAAATCAACACGGCGTCCACGATAATTCACAATGCCTTCCTGGTGCTGTCCCAAGCCATAGTAGGCTTCATTTTCCTGAGCATCAAATATCTGGGTTACCGCATTTGACGACTCTCCATTAAAAACCTTTGGAGTTAATGCAGGTGCAATTACTTTACTCTGGGTAAGCAACAGTTTATTGTTCAAATCACGGTAGGTGATTAATCCAGTTTGGGTGGAAACTTCTACGTTCAGTGCAGAAGTTTTTAAGCTAACAACATCGTTCTCTGATTTAGCCGTGAACTGCGCTGAGGCATTATTCGTTTTAACCGACATGAGACTGTGTTCTTCGGGAAAGTTATTCGCAGCAACTTCGGTAACATGGATGATCTGTTCGGAGACAGGTTGAAGGCGGATCTTCTTGATTCCAGTGAGCGAATGCTGCACTGTAACTTCAATGCCCGTTGCTGTCTTCACATAATCTTTTCCGTCCTGAGCTTGTGCGCCTAGGCATAAGAAAATACTGCCTAAGTAGACCATTGAACTGATCCTAATATTATTCATAAAAATACCTGAGTGATTTATATTTAGTTGATTATTCTAAAAGTAGCGGGAGCTACTAAAAAGTAGGGCATGCATATGATAACAATATGGTATCATAATGTTAACAAAAGCCCTAAATTTCTATACAGAAGCCTTTTTGCCTGACTTTTCAGTGGCGTAGGCAGATGGAAGAATATTAAATTCCTGTTTGAAATATTTGCTGAAATGTTTAGGATTACTGAAGCCAACCTGGTAGGCCACCTCAGAAATTGTGAGCTGAGATTCGAGCAGAGGTTTGGCTTTTTGCAGCCTGTAATAACGAATATATTCCACCGGCGATTTGCCGGTCAGTGGTAGTATTTTCTTGTACAATCCAACCCTGCTCATATTCATATCTGCACTCAGCTGATCTACTGAATACGCGGAATCCGACAAGTGTTTTTCTATATGCATGGAGAGCTGCCGAATGAATTTATCGTCTACCGTTTCTATATCAGCACCTATAGGCTTTACCGCTACTTGCTTCTGATATGTCTTTTTAGAGAGCGCCTGTTGAGTCAGAAGGTTCCTGATCTTGGACAACAAAATTTCAAAGTTAAAAGGTTTGGTCATGTAGTCACTTGCCCCGGTTTCTAAACCAGTAAGCTGTTGATCTTCATTCGTCAGTGCGGTAAGCAAAATCACTGGCAAATGCGCCGTACGTTTATCCGACTTGATCTTTTTACACAGGTCTATCCCATTCATTTCCGGCATGCTGACATCACTCACCACCAGATCTGGATGTACTGCGAGTACCCTTTGCCATCCCTCTTTCCCATTTACAGCCTCAACAACCTGGTAAAACTCTTTAAGGTTGTCTTTCAGATAAAAGCGGAAGTCGTCATTATCTTCAACTAGCATGATGATTGGCTTCTTGCTTGTTGGATCAATGCTGGGCATTGGAAGCTCCACTTGTGGTTCATTAGCAGCCGCAGTAATCACCAGCTTCCGCTGCTCTGCCGCAGAAAGCCCTTGCGGTTGTTCTTCCTCGAACACAAAGCATATGGTAAAGGTGCTTCCCTGGTCAAGTTGACTTTCCACCTCAATCGTACCGCCATGCAACTTCACAAACTCCTTCGTAATCGATAAACCTATCCCAGTACCCTGGTTAACCATGGAATCCGGAACCTCATTCTGGAAAAACCGTTCAAAGATAAGCTCCTGTTTTTCCGGCTCTATACCAATGCCTGTGTCCTGTATGCGAATGCTCAGTTTGGTTTGATTCCCCTCGCTGCTGCTTATCAATTCGACATTTACCTTCCCACCCTGCGGTGTAAACTTGAAAGCGTTGGAAAGAACATTAAATAGGATGCGCTCAATCTTGTCGTGATCAAAACGTGTAACCAGGCTCTGCCGATTGGTTTGAAAACTAAGATCTATATTCTTTCGGTCTGCAACATCTCCAAAAGAGAGGCAGAGTTCCTGTAAAAAGACAATGATGTCACCACGCTTAGGCTGCAACTTAAGCTCCTGAACTTCCATTCGCCTGAAATCAAGCAGTTGATTTACCAGGTTCAACAACCTTCTTCCATTACGTTGAATCATTTGCAGTTGCTGCTTTTCAGGCTCCCTGGCCTGCTTTATAAGACGCTCAATTGGTGAGATGATCAATGACAAAGGTGTTCGGAATTCATGACTTACATTGGTCAGGAACTTGATTTTCAATAAGTCTAAGTCGTGAAGATGCTTCGCCTGATGACGTTCCTGTTCCAGCATAAACTCATCCCGCGCGCGCTGAATACCGCGCCGCCGCATCAGATAGAGCGTTCCAGCGATACATAGTATGTAAAAAATGTAGGCGACTGTAGTTCTCCACCAAGGTGGCGAAATATGTATTTTCAGGTTCGCTTCGTTGTTCACCCAATTGCCAGAGGCGTCGGTAGAAATCAAACGTAATGTGTAATCACCTGGATCAATGTTGGTATAAGTGGCCCTGCGGATGTTTTCTTGCGGCTCCTGCCAATGCGTATCAAAGCCATCCAGCTTGTACCTATACTTGATCTTTCGAGGATT
>JAQBOT010000360.1 GCA_028287885.1 Pedobacter sp. | reverse complement strand
TGTCGCTGTGGTGATGTTTGCATTGATAGATTGGTTGCTCGGGCTTTTTGTGCTTGGCTTGCTCTTGGCAATCTTTTCAGGCTGGTTAACACTCTCCCACTGTTACGGAAATGAGAAGTTGATTATTAGCTCCAAAATGCTGAGCTTCCAGCACAAATATGGATTCTACACCACGCCTCTGGAAAGTAGAAAGATCAACCGGGCATTAAACATCTCACTCAGTCCCTCAGTGGCACAACGGGGAAAGGAACACTTTCATTTGATATTCGAAACTTACAATGACTTTGAATTGCCAGAAGAAATCTACAGGACTAGATTGTCTATTACAAAAGCTGACTTTGGTGTTCTGAAGGGTTCTGTGCGTTCGCTATATTTTGAAAAGGTAAATCCGGAGTACCTGAAGCAAACCTTCATTCTCAACTAGTTTGATTGCTTCATATACCTACCAGAATCCAACTTAGTACAACTCAATGTCTGTTGTTAGAATTTCTAAAAGAATGAGCAAATTAATTGATTTATAAAAGGTTAGTACATTTAAACAAACAAGTATTCACAAAGAAGACACAATGTTAATCTATCTAACAATACCAAAAACAAGTGTGTATTCATGCTTGTTGTACGCTTAACTCTATTATCAGAAATCATGGCAAAATACTCAGAAAAAGCCGGAGAGAAGGTCGAGCAGGCAATGCATGAGGAAAAGAAAGGGACCTTAAAAACAGGAACTGGGAAAAAGGTAACTTCTAAAAAGCAAGCTGTTGCAATCGGGCTTTCGGAAGCACGAAAAGCAGGCGCAAAAGTTCCTAAGAAAAAGTAAACAACGCAACCAAATCATTTAAACCTAAAACAATGAAAAAAGTCTTTTTGGCAACCACCTTTGTGGCAGCTCTGATGCTTCAGGCCTGCAACTCGGGATCAAAAAACAGCACGTCTGACGCATCAACAAACGATACGGCGCAGATGGATACAACATCAAGTACGGCAACAATGGCTACAGATACTTCAGCCATGAATCCAGCCTCAACAAACGCGAACACTTTTATGGAACAGGCCGCGATAGGCGGCTTAATGGAAGTTGAAGCAGGGAAACTTGCCCAAACTCAGTCTACCAATGCTGCAGTGAAGGATTTTGCTGAATTGATGGTCAAAGACCATACTAAGGCAAACGGCGAATTAAAAACTATTGCAACAGCGAAGAAATTCACATTACCTGCCTCTCTGCCTGCGGCAGAGAAAAATCATTTGGATGAGATGAAACAAATGACAGGGGCTGACTTTGATAAGCATTATGTGGGTATGATGGTTACAGATCATGCGAAGACTGTTGCACTGTTTACAGCGGGAGTAAAAAACCCAGATAAAGAAGTCAGTGGTTTTGCAACCAAAACCCTACCGATTATTCAAGGACACTACAAGAAAGCCACTGCACTTCAAAGCACAGTGAACAAGTAATCTTGTTCTGGAGCAAGGAAAGGCGGCTATTGGTAAAGTGCCCGCATATGCAAAAACATTAAACTGCCCCCAAAAAGCTACACGCTTTACGGGGGCTTTTTTATACCAATACATTTTAGGACCAACAAACGATACCCATACTAGAGCGACCGCCTGGTGCTATCTAGGGGCAAGTACAAAGCGGAATCGGCTTTGATTCGATGAAACGAGGCATAGATTATTAATTTTATAGCAAATTATACCTGCTAAAACCTAAATTAGCGGCAGAAAGAATTAAATGCATGATTAAACAAGCCGCTTCGAAATTGGGGATCTTGATCTTGAACCTGTTGTCCCTACTTCCCTTGCAGGTACTTTATGTTATTGCAGATTTCTTGTACTATGTACTGTACCATGTGATCGGTTATCGCCGTAAGGTTGTTAGAGAAAATCTTAAGAATTCTTTCCCGGACAAGAGTCAGGCGGAAATAACAACAATTGAAAAAGGATACTATCGACACCTTACCTCTTTGATCGTGGAAATCGTCAAGATGGCTAGTATATCAAAGGCTGAGCTTCAAAACAGGTTCCAATTTAAAAACCTGGAGCTCATAACCGGCTACCTTAGCCGTGGTAAAAGTATTTTTGCCTGTTCTGCGCATTATGGAAATTGGGAGTGGGGAACGCTGGCACTCGGCTTACACATGCAGGCAGAGATCTATGGAATTTATAAACCAGTATCAAATGAACTTTTTGGCCGGTGGTTTACAAAGATCCGTACCAGGTTTGGCAACCATTTTATCCCAATGAAACAAACGTTGCGTGCAATCATGGAAAGTAAAGACAGGCCAACTGTATTCTTGTTCGCAAATGACCAAACCCCACTTAAAACGGAGTCTACGTACTGGATAGAATTTCTTCATCAACCAACAGCAATCCTACCTGGCTTAGAGAAATTGGCATTAAGAACCAGCAGGCCAATTTTTTATTTCAAAACAACGGTTATAAAGCGTGGCTATTATGAAGTGGAATGTGTTCCACTATGCATGGAGCCTGCAGTAACCTCGCCAAATGATATAACAATTGCACATGTCCGTATGCTCGAAAGCATAATAAATGAAAAGCCCGAATACTGGCTCTGGAGCCATAGGCGATGGAAACACAAACCAGAAGTTTAAACTTGTTTTACAAACATAACTGTGCAGTGTATTGTTTTATTAGACATTGTAGAATAAAGCGCGGCATTGTAAAAAGAATTAATAAATTTATTCGACAAAATAAATAACTATGCCAACAACTCCGGAACTAGATAAATCAACTAAAATCCTTTCCATTGATATTGGTGGAAGCAGCATCAAAGCCTGTTTGGTCACTCTTGGAGGCGATGTTCTATCAGATTACACAAAGTTACCCACCCCGGTTATTTCCACCCCGCAAGCGGTGCTGGAAGTAATTAAACAGCTTGCTGCTACGCTCCCCGGCTTTGAGCGAATTGCAGTAGGATTTCCCGGTTACGTTAAGTACGGCAAAGTGCAAACTGCCCCGAATCTTGCGAAAAAGAAATGGAAGGATGTAGATCTTGCCCAGCAAATCAGTAACCTATTTAAGAAACCAGTGCGACTGGTGAATGATGCCGACCAACAGGCACTTGCTATTGTTAAAGGTAAAGGCTTTGAAATTGTACTTACGCTTGGTACTGGCTTTGGAACGGCCCTCTTGTTTGACGGACAACTGTTGCCACATCTGGAGCTTGCCCATATGCCTATCTCTAAAAACAAAGATTATGATGACTACATTGGCGATAAAGCATTTAAAGAGATCGGGAAAAAAGAGTGGAACGATCGCTTGCAGCGGATCATAGAAATATATAAAACGGTTTTTAACTACGACCAACTTTATCTCGGTGGGGGAAACTCAAAAGAGATCGACTTTGAATTGGAAGGAAACATGAAGCTTGTTAACAACAGAGAAGGTATAAAGGGAGGTGCTAAGTTATGGGCTGCGAAGGAAAAGTACCATGTTCACACTACATACCCGAATAAATAGAATCATTTAATAGCTGCTGAATAAAACATTAGCAGATAAAATCAATCTTACTCAACTGTCTCATAGTAAGATTGGATAACCGAAAAAACAATATCAAATGGAAAAATACACGTTAGGAATGATCGGTCTAGGCACAATGGGCCGCAACTTATTGCTTAATATGGCCGACCACGGCTTTCAAGTTACTGGTTATGATAAGGATCCCAAGATGTTGAAAAAGCTGGAAGAAGACGGTGAGAAACATAAGTTACGGGGTTTTGGAGTTCTTGAGGATTTTATACAAAGTCTTGAACTTCCTAGACGTATCGTTTTGCTTGTACCAGCAGGACCTATAGTGGATAGTGTAATCTCAGAGCTTAAGCCTTTGTTGGAAGAAGGAGATATGATCATCGACAGTGGAAACTCCCATTTTACCGACACCAGTCGGCGGGCATCGGAACTTGCACAAACCGGCATCCATTTCTTTGGAATGGGGATTTCTGGAGGCGAAGAAGGTGCACGGTTCGGCCCGAGCATGATGCCAGGCGGAGATAAGGAAGCATATAGTGCAATGAAGGAAGTTCTGGAAGCGGTCTCTGCGAAAGTAGACGGTGAACCGTGTGTAACGTATATAGGCCCTGGTGCTTCCGGACATTTTGTAAAAATGGTTCATAATGGGATAGAATATGCCATGATGCAACTGCTAGCTGAAGCCTATGAACTGTTACAAACCGGTTTAGGGTTTTCAAACGATAAAATACAGGCTACCTTTGCAGAATGGAATACTGGCCGCATGAAGTCTTTTCTGATGGAAGTTACAGCTGAAGTATTCAAGTTTAAGGACGAAAAGACAGGCGAATTATTGATAAACTTGATCAAAGACGAAGCCAAGTCAAAGGGCACTGGAAAATGGACCTCGCAGGTATCAATGGATCTTCAAAGTCCCATCCCTACAATTAATGAAGCCGTAACTAGTAGAGACCTTTCTAAATTGAAAGCACTGCGAGTTCAACTTTCGGAAGCATTCGGGGAAAATACCGTGGAACTTGAAGGTCAGGAACTTGTTGCTGAACTTGGCGATGCACTATACTTTTCCATGATCGTTTCTTATGCGCAGGGCTTACACTTGTTGACACAAGCGTCAGAAAGCTATGAGTATGCTTTAAAACTGGATGAGATTGCTAAGATCTGGCGTGGTGGTTGCATCATTCGTGCAGAACTTCTTCAAGACATCTATACTGCATATTCCAGCAATCCAGATTTGGAACATCTCTTCTTGGATGCCAATATCCAGGCGAAACTTACAGCGAACTTAAAGGGTATGCGTAAGATCGTTGGTGTTGGGGTACAGAGTGGTATCGCGATTTCTGCCTTCGCCTCTGCTTTAACCTATTTTGATTCATTAAAAACAAAAAGACTGCCAAGCAATCTAACTCAGGCTCAAAGAGACTACTTTGGCGCCCATACTTTCGAACGTATTGACGAAGATGGAATTTTCCATGCAAACTGGAATCCCATCTCATAATTTTAGACCATGAAAAGAGCTGTTAAATTAACTCCGACCGTATTCGTAATCTTTGGTGGTACCGGCGATCTGAATATGCGCAAATTAGCCCCTGCCCTCTACAATCTTTGTAGTAATGGCTACATGCCCGAAGAATATGCCATCATCGGCACCGCCAGAAAAGAACTTTCAGACGATAAATTCAGAGACATTCTAAAGGAAGGCGTAAGTAGTTTTTCAAGGAACGGTAAAGTTGACGATGAACATTGGGCTGACTTTTCCCAACACTTACATTATACGCCCGTAGACGTATCTGCCCCAGAGACATTTGCTTCGTTAAAAACCAAGATTGAAGAATTCAAAAGTGATTTTGGACCTGAAACCCTTGTTATATATTACCTTGCTGTAGCGCCAAACCTATTTCCAATTATAGCGCAGTGCCTGTCGACTTATGAGCTTTCCGGCAATGAGGAAACTTGCAGGATAGTTATCGAGAAGCCGTTTGGAAGGGATCTTGAAACTGCAAAAGAACTTAACCAGTTGCTGACGAGCATCTTTACTGAAAAGCAGATCTATAGGATTGACCATTACCTGGGCAAAGAAACAGTACAAAACATCATGGCTTTCCGCTTTGCGAACTCCCTTATGGAGCCGCTGTGGAACCGTACCTTCATTGACCACGTGCAGATTTCAGTAACCGAGCAGCTTGGCGTTGGCGACCGTGGCGGCTATTACGATGGTGCCGGTGCATTAAGGGATATGATCCAAAACCATATTCTACAGCTACTTTGTCTGATCGGCATGGAAACCCCGATAAACTTTGATGCAGATGAGATTCGTAACAAGAAGGTGGATGTATTGAAAGCGATGCGTCCATTTACACCCGAGCAGATTCGCAATAGCACGGTACGGGGTCAATATGCTAAAGGCTGGGTAGAAGGAAAAGAAGTTTCTGGTTACAGGCATGAGAAGGATGTAAATCCAGATTCAAACACCGAGACATTTGCTGCGATAAAATTCTTCGTAGACAATTGGCGCTGGCAAGGAATACCGTTTTACGTACGTACCGGTAAACGGCTTTTTCAGACCTCATCGATAATAACTATACAGTTTAAGGATGTTCCGCACCAGGTATTCCCTTCAAGTGTTACTGAAAATTGGCAACAAAACCGCTTGATAATCAGTATACAACCAGAAATGAGTATCAGGCTGCAGGTACAGGCAAAAAGGCCTGGTGTGGCAATGGTACTCAATCCAGTAGACATGGTATTCGACTATAAGGGCACTTACAGTTCTGATACACCGGAAGCCTACGAGACGTTGCTTTTGGATGTTATGACTGGAGATCAAACCCAATTTATGCGTGCAGATCAGGTGGAGAGTGCTTGGGAAATATTGATGCCGGTGATCAAAGCCTGGGAAAGTAAAAAATCTTTGAGCTTCCCGAACTATACCGCAGACTCCTGGGGGCCTGAAGATGCAGAAGCATTAATTGCAAGGGACGGCTTCCACTGGTTCACTTTACCCTTAAACAAAGACTAAAATGAATCAGCTGATTTACAACGATAAAGATGATTTATTAAATGACCTGGCTGCGTATATCTTAAAGATTGGTAGTCAGGCAATTGATGATCACGGCTCTTTCAACTTCGTGTTGACGGGAGGTAACTCTCCAAAAACATTGTACAAATCTTTAGCAACGACGTATAAAGAGCAGCTGGACTGGACGAAAGTTTACTTCTTTTTCGGCGATGAGCGTTATGTAGACTCGGAGGCTAGCGACTACAACGGCCGAATGGCTCGAGAGTCTATCCTTGCTCCATTAAACATTCCTGCGGAACATATATTTTATGTAAACACCAAGCTAACCCCCAAAGACGCTGCATCAGACTATATGCAAAAACTATCTGCACATTTTCAAGGTGAGTTACCATCGTTTGACTTGATTTTACTTGGTATGGGCGACGAAGCGCATACTGCATCTTTGTTCCCGTTTACAGAAATTCTCCAAAATAAAACGCCCACGGTCGAATCTGTATATGTAGAAAAGCTTTCTGCCTACAGGGTAAGTTTTACCGCTCCCTTGATTAATCTTGCTAAGAACATTGCGTTCCTTGTATTTGGGAGCTCTAAGGCTGAAGCTGTAAAAGAAGTGATTGAACCGGTCGACAAGAATCCAATGCTCTATCCGGCACAGTTGATTCAACCGAGTTCGGGAAATGTAACCTGGTTTATGGATAAAGAGGCAGCTGCGTTGTTGACGAAGTAACATAAGGAAATGAACCGCCAAATCGACGTAATAATTATTGGAGGAGGTTTGGCAGGTTTAACCAGTGCAATTCATTTGTCTAGAGCAGGCAAACACGTAATACTTATTGAAAAGAATACTTATCCGCATCATAAAGTGTGTGGTGAATATCTCTCCAAAGAAGTAATCCCATATTTAAATTGGCTTGATGCCAACCCTGAAGTTTTGGGACCAATAGACATCTCGAAACTTCAGGTTACAACCACTGATGGACTCAGTTGTATGGTTGATTTGCCATTAGGTGGACTAGGTATTAGCCGTTATGCCTTGGATGACTTTCTTTATCGAAAGGCAAAAGCCCAAGGATGTACTGTTATACAGGACACAGTTACACAGGTGGCCTTCTCTGAAGATAACTTCCGTGTGAGCACTTCAAGCCATAGCTATACAAGTAAACTGGTATTGGGAGCTTATGGAAAAAGATCGGCCTTGGATCACAAGCTATCCAGAAGTTTTATCCGCAGCAAGTCGGCCTGGTTAGCTGTTAAAGTACACTATAGAGGCAATTTTCCCGCTGATCTTGTCGCATTACACAATTTTAAAGGAGGTTATTGTGGCGTTTCCAGGGTAGAGAACGACACTATTAATATCTGCTACCTGGTCGATTACGAAACTTTCAAGTCTCATACTACCCTGTTGACTTTCCAACAGGAGGTACTCAACAAAAACAAATTCCTGAAGAAGATACTTGATGGCTCTACGTCGACTTTCAATACCCCTCTGACCATCAGCCAAATTTCTTTCAAAAAAAAGGAGAAAGTAAAAAACCATATTCTTATGATTGGCGACACGGCCGGGCTCATTCATCCACTTTGTGGAAATGGGATGGGCATGGCCATCCATAGCGCCAAAATCTGTTCTACATTAGTTTTGGATTACCTGGACGGTCGGATTCTAAGCAGAGAAAAGTTGGAGAAATCATATCTACATCAATGGAGAACAAACTTTAGTAAACGCATTAGAACTGGTCGGTTTTTATCCGGCATTTTGCGCCATGAACGCTGCGCTGCTGTTATCATGAGGGTTTTAGTTAAATTTCCACAACTTCTAGCTCCAATAATCCGAATGACACATGGACGTCCGTTAATTACTGAAAAGATATGGTAGATACCCGTTACAGAAGTGATGCCGATGAGGTTATGGATGATTTTTCTATGGAAGGAGAAATTTTAAGAGACGCTTTAGATAAAATCGCCTCCATCAATAAGATACTTGGTGGAAACAAGGTAACCTTGGAGGGCGTAAGATCATTGATCAACAAGGTTGAACCTGGACAAGAAATCACCATATTGGATGTTGGCTGTGGCAACGGAGATATGCTTAGAACACTGGCAGACTATGCAAAGCGACAGGGATTGAATTTTAAACTTCATGGAATTGATGCTAACGATTACACAATCAGGCATGCTATAAGCCTATCAGGAGATTATCCCAAGATCAGCTTCAGCGTACAAAATATTTTAGACTTTAGGTTGAGAGATAAGTATGATATCATCTTATGTACACTTACCTTACACCATTTCAAAGATCCAGAACTGTTAAACCTGGTCCGCTATTTCGGTGAAAGATCTAGATTGGGGTTTGTAATTAATGATCTGCATCGGTCGCCACTTGCGTATTACTTGTTCAGGTTGATATGTGCTTTGTTCCGGCTAAATGACCTGTCCAGAGAAGATGGACTTGTTTCCATTTTGCGGGGATTTAAAGCATCAGACCTACGTGCATATTCCGAAGCGCTTAGGTTTACAAATTACAGCATCAAGTGGAAATGGGCATTTCGCTACCAATGGATAGTAAGATCGATATGAGTGTAAAAATAAAAGCCGTAAGCAAAGCATTGCCTGAGTACTCAAGAGCTACTGAAGAGATCCTCCCCTTCCTGGACGCATGGCTCTCCGGACAAGAAGAACGATTTGTAAGAAAAGTTAAAAAGATATTTGAGAATGCCGGTGTAGACAAACGATATTCATTCATGTCACCGGAAGAGGTGTTCACGAATACTTCGTTTGAACAAAGAAATCGGATCTACATGCGGGAAGGTATTAGGCTTGGTACAAAATGCCTTGAAGATGCCCTTCTTAAGGCAAACTGGCAGCCTAAAGACATCGACTTCCTCATTACCGTGAGCTGTACCGGGATCATGATCCCTTCTCTTGATGCTTACCTGATAAACAAGTTGAATCTTAGGCAAGATGTTGTCCGGCTTCCGGTAACAGAGATGGGGTGTGCCGCAGGCGTATCGGGCATAATCTATGCTAAGAATTTTCTGAAAGCAAACCCAGGGAAGCGGGCCGCAGTCGTCGCCATTGAGTCGCCTACCGCCACCTTCCAGCTGGATGATTATTCAATGGCTAATATTGTGAGTGCTGCAATTTTTGGAGATGGCGCCGCTTGCGTGCTTCTTTCTTCCTCAGATTCTGATGAAGGCCCGGAGATTGTTGCAGAAGAAATGTATCATTTCTATGATGCCGAGGAGATGATGGGCTTCGACCTAACAGACTCAGGTTTAAAAATGGTATTGGATATTAAAGTTCCAAGTGCCATAGAAGAACATTTCCCTGAGATAATTCATCCCTTTTTAGCTAAACAAGGACTTACCATACAAGATGTTGACCATCTGATCTTCCATCCCGGCGGAAAAAAGATAATTCAGGTTGTAGAGGAACTGTTCGGCAGCCTCGGCAAAAACATTGCAGACACAAAAGAAGTATTACGCCTATACGGGAACATGTCTAGTGCAACAGTGTTGTATGTTTTAGAACGAATAATGGAAAACAACAACCCGATCAAAGGGGAGCGCGGACTTATGCTTAGCTTTGGACCCGGGTTTTCGGCACAAAGAATACTCCTGGAATGGTAAAAGAAATCATATCGAACAAAGATGAATACACAAGAAATTTTAGATCAATTGCCTTATTCTGCTCCTTTCCTATTTGTTGATGAATTACAACAGATTGACGAGAATGGGGTTATTGGCAATTATACCTTCGATCCGACGCTTGACTTCTATAAAGGCCATTTTAAAGACAGTCCAGTCACCCCTGGCGTAATCCTCACCGAAACAATGGCGCAAATTGGCTTGGTTTGTCTAGGCCTTTTTCTGGTTGGCAATTCGGCAAACCCAGTGAAAGGACATGTAATGCTAACTTCTACGGCAATTGACTTCATGAAGCCCGTTTTTCCTGGAGAGAAGGTGACCGTCATTTCCGAAAAGGTCTATTTCCGCTTCAAGAAGTTACATTGCAATGTTTCTATGAAAAACGAAGCGGGTGAAACCGTTTGTAAAGGAACACTCTCGGGAATGGTCACCAGCAGATTAAATGGATAACAGAGTAGTTATAACCGGGATGGGTGTGGTTGCGCCTAATGGAGTAGGTCTGCCTGCTTTTAGAGAAGCCGTCTTCGGAGGTCATTCTGGTATACGGTTCGATCCGCAGCTTGAAAAGCTTCAATTCTCCTGTCAGATCGCAGGAAAGCCTGAAATCCCCGATTCGCTGGTTTCTAATTATTTCACCCCTTTGGAACTTCGCAACTTCAATAGTTCTGGGATCCTCTATGGAGTTATTGCAGGTATGGATGCCTGGGCTGACGCCGGCCTGGCAATAAACAAACTGGATGAGCCTTACTGGGACTATGGTCTTGTATTTGGTTCCGGAACATCTGGTACCGATAAGTTCAGGGAAGCTGTGTACAAAATCGACGGCCTGCAAACCAGACGCCTGGGCAGTACAGCAGTTCTGCAAACCATGAACAGCGGCGTAAGTGCATACTTGTCTGGTAAGCTCGGCCTGGGAAACCAGGTTACGACGAACTCTTCAGCTTGCTGTACCGGCACAGAAAGCATTTTAATGGCTTATGAGCGCATCAAATCTGGTCAGGCAACAATCATGCTCTCAGGCGCAACAAGTGACAGTGGGCCGTACATATGGGGTGGCTTCGATGCCATGAAGGTCTGCACTTTCAAGCACAATGAGAACCCTGAACAGGGTTCAAGGCCTTTAAGTGCTTCAGCAAGCGGCTTTGTTCCCGGTAGCGGTGCTGCCGCTCTATTACTGGAATCACACGAGCATGCGGTAAAAAGAGGTGCAAGAATCTATGCGGAAGTGTTGGGTGGTCATGTTAACGCTGGAGGGCAACGGGGCCAGGGAACAATGACATCTCCAAATTCTATGGCTGTACAACGCTGCATCATGATGGCCCTTAAGAATGCAGATGTCACTTCGGATCAGGTTGATGCAATTAACGGCCATCTTACCGCTACCACCATGGACGTAACGGAGGTTCAAAACTGGAGTACTGCACTTCAGCGAAGCGGTAAAGACTTTCCATATATTAATACGCTAAAAAGCACCGTCGGACACTGTCTAAGTGCTGCAGGAAGTGTAGAATGCGTCGCCTCTGTATTGCAGATTTATGAAGATCTACTCTTTCCAAATGTAAACTGCGAAGATCTCAACCCAGAGATTTTGAAAATAATCGATAAAGAAAGAATCCCGCAGAAGCCCCAACACTGCAAAATTAATATCTTAGTAAAAGCAAGTTTCGGTTTTGGCGATGTTAACGCTTGCCTTGTTTTTAAGAAATACTAAAGCCCCCATGGACAACGGAGACCTAATAACCAGACTAAAGTCTATTGTATCTACTTACGCTCAGGACCAGGAAGCCCTTGAAGCGATAAATGAAGACACCGACTTCATTAAAGATCTGAAGATTAATTCCGCTAACCTGGTGGATGTAGTTCTTGATGTGGAAGAAGAGTTCAACATCGTCATTGACAATCAGTCCATGGAGAAGATGCTAACTGTAAGAGCCTCCATTGATGTCATCCAAGGAAAACTTCTAGAACAATGATCGGCAATGACCTTGTTGACTTACAAGAAGCTTCTCGACAAAGCAATTGGCGGCGTAAAGGATATCTAGAAAAGGTTTTTTCTTCAGCAGAAAGAGAGCAGATCCTGGACGATGAGCAGCCTGACCAGCTGGTCTGGCTATTATGGAGTATGAAGGAAGCCGTATATAAGATTGACTCCAAAATATCCGGTATACGAACCTTTGCTCCTACCTCACTTTCCTGTATTGACATCACGATTAAACAGGGACATGCCGCCGGGAAAGTGTTTGTGGATCATAAAACATATTTTACGGACACTGAACTAAGCGATACTTATATCCACAGCATTGCAGCCATTTCTGCAGTCAAACTCCCCCTGATCAGAAAAGAATTATACCTCTACCCTTTAAACTGCTTTGATTACAAGTCAAGAAACGCAGCATGCGTAAGTCATCATGGACGCTACTTGGCACTGATCTTTTAAACTAAGTTTTCTTCCATTAGCAGATTAATAATTCCATCCACCATACCGACCCTCGGTACGTAGATCTGCTTTATACCAGTCCATTTCATTAATGTAAGGTAAATTTCTGCGGCTGGGATAATTACGTCTGCACGGTCGGCATTCAGATTAAAAACCAGCATTCGCTCTTTCAAGCTATAGCTACTTAAAGAATTATACAAAGTCTTTAGCTTAAGGAAGGACATGGGGTCACTTTGTTTTTCATTTGACATTCGAAACAACTTATTGATGTTGCCGCCGGTGCCTATTGCTGCCATGTTTTTCTGACCCTTTGTATTTTCCCTAACCCAGGCGCGCATATCTTCCCAGGTCTCCGGCTTGTCCTGGTTATCAAGCATACGGATCGTACCAATATTGAAGGATTTCGAAGCTGCAAGTTCTTTGTTTATGAAAACAGACAACTCGGTGCTTCCACCGCCAACATCGATGTACAAATATCCCTTATCACTGGAAAGGCTAGCTTCAATGTGATTCGCATAGATGATATTGGCTTCCCTTTCACCTTCAATTATCTCCAGATCAATATCTGCTTTCTTTTTCAATAGCTTGATAATCTCTTTCCCATTGTCAGACTCGCGCATTGCTGAGGTTGCACAAGCCAGATATTTACTTACTTGATATACATCCATCAGGTTACGGAAAGCACTCATTGTTTTAACAAGGTCTTCAACCTTTCGATCAGAAATATGATGATCTAAAAAAGCATCGTCTCCGAGTCTTAAAGGAACGCGAACCAACGTATTCTTTTTAAACTCAAATCCTTTATCAGTCTGACTTATGTCAGCAATTAGCAAGCGCACGGCATTGGAACCTATATCTATAGCGGCATATCGTAACATAACTCTTATTGGTGCTTGGTTTTTAGGTAATTATATGTTTGTACCTGAGCCCGTACTTTAGTACTTAGCTGATTTTTGTGGTACCTATTGTTGTTCAATTTTGTAATGTCACGCGCTTTCACATTGTCTTGTAACTGAAAGTCTACAATATCGCGGATCTCCTGCCGAACATCCTTATCTAAAACTGGAAATCCAACTTCAACACGGTGTTCGAAGTTACGGGTCATGAGATCTGCAGAAGAAAGATACATTTCCTCTTTGCCCCCGTTACCATAGATAAATACTCTAGCATGCTCGAGGAATTTATCAATAATACTTACCACGGTAATATTCTCGCTATAACCCTTAATTCCAGGAACTAGACAACAGATTCCCCGTACGATAAGCCGTATTTTCACACCTGCATTGCTTGCTTGATAAAGTTTTGCGACCATTCCTTCATCCGCCAAGCTGTTCACCTTGAATATCAGATAAGCCGGTTTGCCCGACCGTGCAATCCGAATCTCCCGGTTAATTAAATTGTACATTTTAGATCTTGATTCTAATGGCGAAACAATAAGGTATTTGAAGCCCTTTATAACCGTCTTCTTGTTCAGTGCAGTAAACAATTTTAGTAGTTCCCGTGTGATCTCTTTCCGGGCTGTAAAAATGCTGTGGTCGCAATATAGCCGGGCAGTTTTTTCGTTGTAATTACCTGTAGCAAGGTTCGCATAGTAAACCTCCTTACCCTTCTCCAGTCTTTTTACAAGGCATATTTTGGAGTGCACTTTATAATTCGTCATCCCAAAATTTACATTTACTCCAGCTTCCTGCAAACGCGCAGACCAGTAAATGTTCGCCTGCTCATCAAAACGTGCCTTAAGTTCCAGTAAACAGTTAACTTTCTTTCCATTAATTGCAGCATTGATCAAAGCATTGACTATCCTTGAATCTTCGGCTAGACGGTATAAGGTTATATTAATCTCCTGTACCTTAGGATCTATAGCAGCCTCCCTTAAAAACAGGATAATGTAATCGTATGACTGATATGGGAGATTGATCAGGTAGTCTCGTTCAATCAGTTTATTAAAAATGCTCTCTGCCCGATGTAGGCCATGTACTTTTAAAGGAATCGTGGGTGGATATTCCAGGCTGGCTGGGCCCACGTTTGGAAATTTGATAAAATCCCCAAACTTATGGTATCTGTTACCTGGTATCAGACTATCCGCTTCCAGCTTCATTTTTGAGACAAGAATACTAAGCATATCAAACGGCATCTCTGTATCATACAATAGTCGCATTGGCTTGCCTTTTTTCCGCTTCTCCAAGCTGGCTTTGAGTTCATCAATAAATTTGTCGCTGACTTCCTTATCTATATCTAGTTCCGCATCACGTGTTACCTGAATGGAGAATGCTTCTATCTCGGTGTATGTAAACACATAGAATATATCCTTCAAATTATATTTGATAATATCTTCGGCTAGAATTATGAACTTTAGATCGTTCGTTTCTGGCAACACAAGAAATCTGGGCAGGTTTTTAGGAAGTTCGATGAGTGCGAAGCGCTCTGTTGTTTTTGTGCCTTTGTTGGTTAAACGGACAAAAAAGTAAAGATAGCGGTCTTTTAGCTCCGGAAATGGTTTGTCCATGTCCAGAATGATGGGCACAAGGTTGGAGAGGATCTTGTCTCGGAAATGATCCCGCACAAACGTGCCCCTCGCCACATTAAGCTGAGTATCATTTAGTATAAAAATTCTGTTTTGTGCAAGATCATTAATCAATGTTGCCTGGAATAGCTGTTCAAACCTCTTTTCCTGTCTGACAACAATATTCCTGATTTCATTTAAAATCCTCTTTGGGTTAAACCCGAGAAGTTCTTTTGCTTTATCATTTAAATTGGCAAGCCGCCCCATGGTTGCTACACGGACCCGATAAAATTCATCAAGGTTTGAAGAAAAGATAGAAAGAAACTTTATCCGTTCTATTAAAGGTACACTAGGATCAGCCGCCTCCTGCAAAACACGCTCGTTGAAATATAACCAGCTTATCTCGCGATTTAAGAAAGGCACCTTTTTTTTATTCATATAGGATCAACAATAGCCCTAGCGGAAGGGGAAACGCCAAAACTGCACATTATAATGTTAAATTAAAGTTAAATATACACGCATATTGAACATCGTATATCAACTTTTTCCATTATTACTCTGCAGTGGTTCCGCCCTTTTTAGAAGATATTTTGGTCGCTGAAGGCTTTAGAAGTGTCGGTTTTGGTTTTGTACGTTTGCCATTCGAGTCTGGAGCAGATTTAGAAATCACCTGAGCAAGCTTTTCTTCAGAAGCAAGGCCCGTTACCTTTGCAGTATTTACGAGTGGTTTTTCTTCCGCAACTGCTTTAACTACAGTTTTACCGGCTTTTTTCGCTGCTTTTTCTGCCTTTTTAATAGATTTCTTCTTTTCAACTGGAAGGCCATTGGCAACTACGTCTATACCCTTTTTAGTTCCATCCTTCTTACTGCTGCTTACCCTTTTGGCAATCTTCTTTGCAACAAATTTACTTACCAAGACCAGGTCGTCACCAATATTTGCCGCATCATGGCCAAGGCTTTTTACTGCTTCAAAGAACTTAGCAGTCAGATTTTTCTGTAGCTCTTTTTTAGCAGCTTTCTTCGAGCCCTTCTCATGGGCCTCTGCTTTGCTTGTTTTCATATTAGTTTAGTTTATCAGGAATTCAATCGGTTAATTGTGGCATAGCTTTAGTTTCTTATCAGGTTTTATACTAACATATTTTTTCGTTGTTTTGTATTTGATCCAATAATTACCTAAATCTAATATTTTTTTCATTCTAAAGCTACAATCATGCCCACTTTCGACATTGTAAGCAAAGTAGACGCGCAGACTTTCGATAATGCGATGAACAATGCTAAAAAAGAAATCCTGAATCGTTACGATTTCAATACTTCAAAAAGTACGATCGACCACGATAAGAAGACAAACGTGATCACTATCGTAACCGAAGACGATATGCGCTTAAAGGCCATTACGGATACCATAATTTCTAAAATGATTAAACAAAACCTGGACGCTACCAGTCTTGATTTTGGGAAAGAACAATATGCCTCAGGGAATATGATCCGTAAGGAGATTTCAATTAAAGAAGGTTTAGATAAAGAAACCGCCAAAAAGGTTGTTGCAAAGATAAAAGCAAGCGGCTTAAAAGTACAAGGCTCAATTATGGAAGATCAGGTCCGTGTTCAAGGAAAAAACATTGACGACCTGCAAGCGGTCATTGCGCTCTGTAGAAAAGAAGATTTTGGCCAGCCCTTGCAGTTTATTAACATGCGCGACTAATGGAAATCGCAGAGAATGGCTTCGTTTTCTCTGATGATCTCGAAAAGCTCGATCGCTTGGCCATTCATAATTTCCTGAGTACGAAATCGTATTGGGCTAAAAACATCCCTTTCGAAACTGTAGACCGGTCGATTACAAATTCCCTTTGCTTTGGCATCTATAAAGATGCGGCACAAGTTGGCTTTGCAAGGTGGATTACCGATCGGGCTACTTTCGCTTACCTGGCTGATGTATATGTGCTGGAGGCTTTTCGAGGCATGGGGCTTTCTAAAAAACTGATGTCATTGATGTTGTTCCATAAAGACCTGCAAGGCCTGAGAAGGTATATGCTTGCCACACAAGATGCACATTCTTTGTATTCCCAATTTGGGTTTAAACCACTTGAGGAGCCAGAAAATATTATGGCTGTGGTCATCAAGAACCCTTATAAAATCTAAGCCTATACGGTTTTCACATCCGCTTCGCTATAGTCTTTAATGTCAGTTATGTAACCATTGATTATCAGGAAGTCAAATAGTGGTTTTGCGTCCGGAGTTACCGGCATGTTTGCCGTTGTGATCACTTGATTGGTGTTCTTTTCCAAAAAGGGATAGGCAAAAAGCTTAACGTTTTTGCTAAACATGTCACTCACATAACTGAGTAGCATACTGGAGTAGTTCTCGCCAAAGTTACTTGAGTTAAACACGAATTTTAAGTTATTGATGTTGGTAGATATCCCTACACTTTTTGGCTTACAGCGATCCAAATACTTTGCTAATTTGTTGTGTCTGGCGAAGTTCGAAACAATAACCAGGTTTCCTGTTTCACACATATCTTTGGCGCGTTTCGCAACGGCCTCCAGATCAATCTGGCTGTTCACATCTTCATCAGATGTAAGCACGTTCGATAAGAGTACTTCGATCAAAACACTTAAATTATCTTCCTGAACATGTTCGGTTCTCTTGAACTGCTCAACAGCAGTATTTAACATGCTGAAGTTTGGATTTGACTTCTGCGCGTATTTAGTGCGCAAGATCATGATGTCTTTTTTATACAGCAGGTCTTTCGGTAAACATGGGTCGCCGGCAGCGTCAAAGATCGCGGCATTAGAAAAATCCTTAACAATTAAATAGAGGTTAAGCAGGATGTTATTGATTCCTCGGAATGCAGGTCCTTTTACAGAGATCAAGTCAATTTCAACAGATCCAACAGTCAGATTGTCCGCTAAAGACTCAATCATGGTTTGCGGATCATTGTTGTAGTAAAAGGCCGCATAAACCAGGTTTACGCCAATAATACCGAGAACATTTTGCTGCAATGCGGCATCCGTATCCAACAGCCTGACGTGAAAGAAGATCTCGTTGGGTTCTCCGCCTGGTTCCGATTGGAACTCTATTCCAATCCAGCCATGCGGATCATTTGATTTATTGTAGTTTAAAGTGGTTACTGTATCCGCGAAGGAAAAAAAGGTACGTGAGTCGTACTTTTCACCACAGAGACGTTGCTGAAGCAAACTAAACTCGTGGTTTAGCATCTTAATTAATCTGGACTGGCTTACATACCGGCCAGTTGTTTCTGCACCGTAAATTGCATCACTAAAGGTCATATCGTAAGCCGACATGGTTTTGGCTACCGTGCCTGAAGCGGCACCTGCAGTAAAGAAATTTCTGGCTACTTCTTGCCCTGCCCCAATCTCCGCAAATGTGCCATAGATTTTAGGGTTAAGATTAATCTTCAAGGCTTTTCTTTTAGTATCCAGAATTTCTCTTTCCATGCCACAAATTTAAGTAAACTGCGAGATTTTTGGATCATTTAATTTCCTAACTTGGGAATCTGATGCTAAATGTTAAGAATCTTGAAATACAGTTTCTGAATCAGGAAGATAGATCCTGGATCAGCGCTGTTAAAAATGTAAACTTCAGTATTGAGCAGGGAAAAGTGCTTGCAATCGTCGGTGAGTCAGGCTCAGGAAAATCGGTAACGTCGTTTTCCATCATGCGATTACTGGATGAATCCAATGCGAAAATCAGTGGTGAACTTGAGTTTGACCGCATCAATCTCCTCAATTTAACACCTGAGGAAATCCGTGATTATCGAGGGAACAAGATCTCGATGATCTTTCAGGAACCAATGACGTCGCTTAATCCAGTTTTCAGCTGTGGTTACCAGGTTCAGGAAGCAATTGTACTTCACCAGAAAGTCAGCAAAGCAGAAGCAAAACAGAAAACCATAGCGCTTTTTAAAGAGGTACAGCTTCCCAGACCAGAAAACATCTTTGATAGCTATCCGCATCAGCTTTCCGGGGGCCAGAAACAACGTGTAATGATTGCAATGGCCTTAAGTTGCAACCCTGAGTTGCTGATTGCCGATGAACCGACGACAGCCCTTGATGTGACCGTGCAGAAAATGATCTTACAGTTGCTCTTGAAGTTGAAAGAACAACGAAACATGTCGATGATCTTTATTTCCCATGACCTTGCCGTTATTAGAGAAATTGCCGATGAGGTTGCGGTCATGTACAGAGGCGAAATTGTTGAGCAAGGAACTGCAAATAACATATTCAATAATCCACAGCATGCGTATACAAAGGGGCTACTAGCCTGCAGGCCTGCACCAGAAAGGCTGCTGAAGAAACTACCCGTCGTTGCAGATTTCCTCAACAAGGACCAAGACACAAGCTTGGCGCATCTGCTGGACATCAATCAGATTACACAGGCAGAAACAAAACAGCGACGAACAAAATTATATAGTCAGCAACCTTTGCTACAAGTAAAGAACCTGTGCACCTGGTACCCGGTACAAGAAACTATGTTCGGTAAGTCTACGAAATTTGTAAAAGCCGTAGATGACATTAGTTTCAATGTATTTAAAGGCGAAACCCTTGGGCTTGTAGGAGAATCTGGTTGCGGAAAAACCACTTTAGGCAGAAGTATACTACGCCTAGTTGAACCTACTTCCGGACAAATCATTTTTGAGGATAAGGATGTCACCAAGCTAAGACGCACAGAATTAATCCGAAGCCGGAAAGACATCCAGATCATTTTCCAAGACCCGTATTCATCTTTAAACCCCCGGCTTACGATTGGCAATGCGATAATGGAACCATTGGAAGTCCATGGAATGTTCTCTAACGCTAGCCAGCGGAAGGCGCATGTTCTGGATTTATTGCGGCGCGTTGATCTTAAACCTGAACATTTTAACCGCTATCCACATGAGTTTTCAGGCGGACAGCGCCAAAGGATCGTGATTGCACGTGCACTCGCGCTACAACCCAAGTTCATCATCTGCGATGAGTCTGTCTCTGCACTTGACGTCTCCGTTCAGGCACAGGTCTTGAACCTTCTTCGGGAACTTCAGGAGGAATTCGGGTTAACCTACATCTTTATTTCACATGACCTTGCCGTTGTAAAACACATTTCTGATCGTATGATTGTTATGAACAAAGGAAAGATAGAAGAAGAAGGCTTTCCAGAAGTTATTTACAATAGTCCGAAAGCACTTTACACCCGCAAACTTATCGAAGCAATCCCTGGAACAAGCACAAAATTCGGCTTCCAATAGAGACAGAGATCAAGTAAAGTGTTACCTTCGGCGATACATTTACCAATATGGCAAAAAAGAAATCAAGCCAGTTAAAACATGTTTTAACTCAACTCATAAGTGATGTTTTTGAAAAAAGCGGAAACGAACTTTTGAATTATAAACAGGTTTCAGCGAAACTAAATATAACCGATCCGGACTCTCGGGAAACGATCCTCGAGGTCTTGAAAGACGAAGTTGAAAATGGTGTGTTCGATGAACCACAGAAAGGAAAGTTCCGCCTTAAGGATCTGAAAACGTTTATTATAGGTAAAGTAGACATGACCGCCGATGGTGCAGCTTTTATTGTTCCTGATGACGATCTTGAGAAAGATGTCTTCGTCTCTGCAAGAAAGCTCCACAATGCATTACATGGCGATAAAGTAAAGGTTTATATCTATGCAAAGAAAAGCGGTCGTAGAAATGAAGGTGAAGTTGTTGAAATCATAGAACGCTACAAAACAGACTTCATCGGCGTAATGAAAATCTCAGATCGTTTTGCTTTTGTAATGATTGACGACCGAAAGATGCTCCATGATATCTTTGTTCCTCTCACAGATTTAAACGGCGCCAAAAATGGCCAGAAAGTACAGGTAAGCATTACCGATTGGCCTGAAGGCGCGAAGAACCCTATTGGAAAGATTACGCAAATTCTAGGTGAACAGGGAGAAAATGATACGGAGATGAATGCTATCCTAGCTCAGTTCGGTTTTCCTCTAAGCTTCCCTCCAGAGGTAGAAAAAGAAGCCGACGAAATTCCTGAGGAAATATCCGAATCCGAGGTTAAAAGGAGGCGTGATTTCAGGGATACAATAACATTCACAATAGACCCTGCCGACGCGAAAGACTTTGATGATGCCATCTCCTTTAAAAAACTGGAGAATGGTAATTATGAAGTAGGTATTCACATTGCAGACGTAAGCCATTACGTTGTGCCTGGAACTGCTTTAGATAAAGAAGCCTACGCCAGAGCGACATCGGTTTACTTGGTAGATCGGGTGATCCCGATGCTTCCGGAGAGACTCAGCAATGGTGTTTGTTCACTGCGCCCAAATGAAGACAAGCTTTGCTTTGCTGCAGTGCTTGAGCTTGATGCGGAGGCTAATGTTGTAACGGAGTGGTTCGGCAGAACAATCATCCATTCAAACACCAGATTCAGCTATGAACAAGCCCAGGAAGTCATTGAAACGAAAGAAGGTAATCATGTTGAAGAAATTTTAAAACTAAACGAACTGGCGCATATCCTACGCGAAAGGAAGTTTAAAAACGGGGCAATCAATTTCGAGAGTACCGAGGTCAAGTTCAAACTTGACGAAGCAGGCAAGCCCATTGGTGTCTATGTTAAGGAGCGCAAAGATGCACATAAGCTAATTGAAGACTTCATGCTTCTTGCAAACCGAAAGGTGGCTGAGTACGTGGCCAAGATGTCCAAAGGCAAAAAGAAATATACTTTTGTTTACCGCTCGCATGACTCCCCTAACCTGGAGAATCTAGGTAATTTCGCGCTTTTTGCTGCAAGATTTGGTTATAAGATCAACATGAAGTCTGACAGGGAAATCGCCAAGTCATTGAACTATTTAATGGAAGATGTTGAAGGAAAGAAAGAACAAAATGTTCTTACCCA
>JAQBOT010000262.1 GCA_028287885.1 Pedobacter sp. | reverse complement strand
GTCATTTATATTAGTGTACAAAATACACAAGCTTTTTTTAACAATTTTTAACATTAAACATTAAAATAAGCCTATGTTTCTGATAAACATTAGCAAACCACATTCCATTTTGCTCTTTTAGAGGAGTAATTCGGTCATAAAGGTATAAACATGGATTTTACCGCATAAAAAACAGGCTTTTTCTTACGAAAAAAATAAAAACATAACAATTACATAACCTCTTTTTGATTTTAGTCAACTATTTTCTAAAAACTACCTTGTAAAACATAAGTTGTTAAAAAGAAGACCGTTTTGTCCCAATAAAAATTAACAATTTAATGTTTACCAAAAATGACTTTTTCAATTGACCAATTTACCAAACATCATTATCAGTCATCTTTAGCGTATCGATCACAAATTCAGACAGTTCGTCATCTTCTTTAGGATCCTTAATCCGGTTCTTCAAATTCACCTCCAATCAGAAATCGCCTCTTCAGGAGTAGAACCAGTGCCTAAAATTCCTCGCTCTAAGTCCGGCCCAAGAAGGCAATTGTATTTGTCGCCATTCTTATATACAACTGGTTGCAGATTTTTTAGCGTTCTATTTGTTTCCCGCGTTGTAAAATCAAAATCTACGATCAACTCCGGGTCAATGCTAATTTGAATCATATCCTTGCTAGTTTACTTCCGTTTTAACATCTCGGCGTTGCCGTTGTTTGTAGTTCTTTTAATTACGGCAAAGACAAGTTCTTTTTACGACTACAAACGAAATGACAAACAAGAGTTCTGCTAATTACAAACGACTTTTTACAAATTAAGGTATGCCTCCGCCGCATAAGTTGCCGAAGCTGAGTAGATTAACAAATTCAGGTAAGCTCTGCCCAAGCTCGGAAGGTAAACGAATTGAAGAAGCTTCTGTTTAGATAGGTGTGTAAATGAGATTTAACGTTATTTATTAATGCTAAAGCGATAAGAGGTAAATGACTGGAAGATCTCTCCAGGTTTTAAAAGCGTCGTTGGGTATGAGGGCTGGTTTGGCGAGTCAGGAAAGTGCTGTGTTTCCATGCAAAATGCCGTTCTGAAATCATCGTTATGCCTGCCTTTCATAATATTTGTGGAATTCATAAAATTGCCGGTGTAGAACTGAAGGCCAGGTTGATCAGTGAAAACCTCCATTTTAATTTGTGTTTGATCACCAATAATAGTCGCTACAGCCTCCTGAGGATCATGTGAATCCAGGACATAATTGTGGTCGTAGCCCTTACCGTTTTCAAGCTGCTCATGTTTTTCCTCTATTCTACCGCCGATTGTCAATGGCTGAGTGAAATCGAAAGGCGTTCCTTTCACCTCAGCTAATGGCCCAAATGGAATGGAGCTCGGATTTATAGGCGTATATTTATCTGCATTAATTTGCACCACATGATTTAGAACAGGTCCAGCACTTTCACCATTTAGGTTGAAGTAAGCGTGGTTCGTCAAGTTTACTACGGTTGTCTTATCAGTGCTTGCATTGTAACTAATTCTAAGTGCATCGTCGCTTGTCAATTCGAAAGTTACAGTCACTTTCAGATTTCCTGGAAAACCCTCCTCCAAATCTTTTGAATGATAGGATAATTTGACTGCAGCGCAATTCACAAACTCCAAATCCCAAACAACAGACTGAAATCCGTTTTCTCCACCATGCAAAGCATTGTTGCCATTGTTTGGCAACACTTGATACTCAACTCCATCTATAGTAAATTTCCCTTCAGCAATCCGGTTAGCAAACCGACCAATTGTTGCGCCGTAATAAGGTTGTGTGGAATGCAAATACCCGTCAATATCATCAAAACCAATAGAAACATCGAATGTGTCGCCTTTGAAATCAGGAACAAACAGGCTTACCAACCGCGCGCCATAATTTGTTATTGTAGCTCTAATGCCATTTTCATTTGAAAGTGTGTATAAACGAACATCTTTCCCTTGAACTGACTTTGCGAATGAAGATTGTTCCTTATCCATACTTACTTCTAGTTGCTCTTTTGAAGTGGCAAAGAAAACAAAAATTCTGAACCTTTACCATAATCACTGTTAACTAGAATAGTGCCGTTATGCCGATCTATAATCTCCTTAGTTAAAAAAAGACCGATGCCTAGGCCCGATACGTTACCCACCCCATCAGCCCGGTAAAAACGGTTGAAGATTTTACTTAGGTGTTCTTCTTTCAAGCCAATTCCTTCATCTTTAACTCTAACTGTTGCGAACTCTCCTTCGTTTCTTAGGCTAACAAAAACTTTGTTTGCCTTAGGCGAGTATTTTATGGCGTTGGTTAACAGATTGATGACAACCTGCTCTATTCTTTGTTTGTCAGCTAAAACGACGGATTGTTCATTTGGATCATCAAAGATGATCTCGTGTGATTTGTTCGTGTAAGGGAAGGTCTCCATTACATCTTTCAAAAGCCGCACAAGATCTACCGCCTCTGTGTGGAACTGTAGCTTTCCTGCTTCAATTTTTGACACGTCCAATAGATCTGAAATCAACGCGCTCAACTTTTCCACCTGGTAGAGTGACTTGTCAACGAACAGTTTACCAACGGTATCCTGATTTTTCTTTGCGATAATCTGAAGAAAGCCCTTTATTGTTGTAAGCGGTGTTTTAAGCTCATGACTTGCAAGCGCAATGAACTCATCTTTCTTCGAACTTAATGCTTTCACCTCTTCAAACAACTTTGAATTTTCAAGGGCAATCGCAGCCTGCGCAGCTATACTTCCAATAATATCTTCATGCTCCGCCTTAAATACCCCTACACTTGGATGGCCAAAGATTAGCGCACCAATCACCTGACCGGCTGTCGAAACAATTGGAACCGCGAGGTAACTAACGATCTTTAAATGAGCTTTAGGCATGCCGAACTGCGGCCCGAATTGCCAGTAGTCTGGATCTTTGGTAACATCATCAAGCCTAATTACTTTGCTATCGCTAAAAGTTTGTTTAAATATATTTGTCTTTGCTGGTAAATTGAAGCCATCGAAACTAGACCTTGCCGCACCAGACAAGGTGTACAAAGTGAAAGGTTCTCCATTCAGGTCTGTAGTATTGTAAAAGAAAGCCCCGAAAGCTGCACCGGTTATTTTCGTTGTTGCATCTGTAACCTGCTGAAGAAGACTTTTCACATCAAGATTTTCCAGAATGACCTTTCCGATTGAATTTAACAGCTCAAGGTTCTGCGAATTTTGTTTAATGGCCCGTTGCGCTTCAATTTGTTCTGAGATATCTCTGGCTATCTTTGATGCGCCGACGATATTGCCATAATTATCTTTAACGGGAGATACAGTAATGGAAATTGGGATCTGCTTCCCAGATTTTGCAACCCGAATGGTTTCAAAGTGGTCTACTTTTTTCCCGGCACGTATTCGACTTAATATAAGTTCTTCTTCTTGAAGCCTGGATGACGGAATCAGTATGGTTATCGATTTACCCACAATTTCTTTTTCCGAATATCCAAATATCCGCTCGGCGCCGGCATTCCAGCTTACAATAATCCCATTCAAATTTTTACTGATAATTGCGTCATCAGATGATTCTACAATCGCAGCAAGAATCGCCTGCTTTGATTCTTCTAAGATTTTATCTGATATGTCAACCAAAGAGCTGTGGGTGCCAATTGGGTTATGCTGCTCATCATAAAGTGGGCGAGCGTACACCAAGACCCGTTTAAAAACATGTTCCTGCGTCTCAATTGTTATTTCCTCTCCATTGATCAATCTAGATTCATTGATTACTCGGGCCATTGGAGATCCAGCCAAATTCATACGCTCCCCTGTAGTATAATACATTTTCCAGGAATTATCCCATGGCTGCTGCTTAGGAGTTGGATCCACGCCCCAGAGCTTTATTGCGGCTTCATTAAAGTATGTTAAATCACCGGCCTTGTTGCATGTAAAAACCGCAATTGGTGAGTCCTCCAGCAAGCATTTTAAATCCCCGGCAACTTCCTGATCTGCCATCACTCGCCTACTGTCACCATCTTTTTTATTGATAGAGGACCTATGATTATTGTCTTGCATAATACAGAATTCGTATTTTCATTTCAAATGTACTTATTTACAATCTAAATGCTTAATCGTAGCTCTTATTTGCCGGTTTGCATATTCGGAGCATCGACAGGTTTCGATTCGGGAGAGCCTTTCTGCCGCAAATAAATCGTCAGAAACACGATGGAGAATACAGAGAGAAACTCGCTTTGCCAATTCTGAAAAGTTTCAAACCAAAACCTGGGCTGCAGCAGAAATTCAAAAATTGTCACCTTCGGCTTATGCGATATGAATTGTTCGACATTGAAATCCGTGTAACTTCCAAGTAAATGAAGGCCCCAGCTGATCAAGAATAAGATAAGAAATGCAAGTGACAAAGAATTACTGTAAAGGGCTAAAATAAAACCACCTTTCTTTACCGGCCAGGGTGCATCTTTATGCGGCACTGGCTCACGATCTACTTCCTCCTCTTCGTCAATTGCCTTTGATTCAGAAGAGCCGATTTGCCTAAGCTTTATTGTAATCAACACATACATTGACATTTGCAAGAATTCACTTTCGAAGTTTTCGAAGGTCGCTGAAATAAAGTGACCGGTTTTCAAATAAGTGCTCAATCCAATTTCCTTTGCATGTTTATCCTTGAGCTCCTGATTATGGTCTTTCCAACCCGTTAACGCCTGCCCACCCAAAGTGATCAGAAATAAGAATAAGAAAAAGATAGATAAACCGTTTTTATAGAAAAACGAGTGATTCTTGGTCGTAGGCATGATTAGAATTTTAGATTAATTAATAGGAGTATAACCCCAAACTCAAGGATCTTGTTTAACGATCTCCAGAGTTGTTTAAACAATATAATACTTTTACCACTTCTGCAACCAACGATGTAGACGTAACTAACGTTAAATATTCATTCTTCACCTCACCCATTGTTGCACGCGAATTCTTAAATACCATCTTACTTTCCATAGATACCAGTAAGGAGGCATGTACTGCTTTCGCTGAAGTCGTTTCGACAAGTTCTTTTACATTTTCAAGTCTGATCCCTGACCCAGGCATAACTTGAATACGGTTGGCTGCCTGCTTAATTAATTCGCACAGAACCGCAGCACCTTCGATTGCTGTTGGCGCAGCTCCCGACGACAATACCCGTACAAACCCGATCTCAATCAGGGTTTCTAAGGATTCAGACAAGCTGATTGTCATATCAAATGCCCGATGAAAGGCAACGGCCATCGGTGATGCCAATTCCTTAAGTACGCTACATCTTTCTGCATCTATCCTTCCTTCAGGTGTCAAAATTCCGTACACCACACCAGAACACCCTAACGTTCTACAAGCGATCACATCGGCCTTCATAAGTTCAAACTCCAGGTCAGAATATAAGAAGTCGCCTCCCCTGGGGCGTATGATGGGAAACACGGGGATACTCAAGGTGCTTTTTGCAAGTGCTATCTGCCCGTAGCTCGGTGTTGTACCGCCTTCCCCTAAATTATCGCAAAGTTCGACCCGCGTGGCACCACCATCTTGGGCTGCCAAGGCTGATGTCAATGAATTTGCACAGATTTCCAGTTCTATCATCAACTTCTAATAATAGCTTTTACCTGAGATGAGCAAATCCTGCCTATCGGCATTACAAACAGCATAGGAAAAGCCTTTCTGAATTGCAAAAGCTCCGTGCTCGCCTTTTTTATTGATAGCTAAAAATCCCACTTGAATGTTTTTCGCTGTATCT
>JAQBOT010000260.1 GCA_028287885.1 Pedobacter sp. | reverse complement strand
GGTTTAGTGCTGCGTCCAAGAATAAGCCCAGTAACCCACTTGAACTCAATAGGCTTCCTCATCCATATGAGTCCTTTCTTTTCGAAAAAGATAGTCATCACTGGTTTACATCCCGACAATTCGGCCATCCTGGATTTGCGCAGTTGAGTGAAACTTGCCCTGAATATTTAACGAGAGGCGCAGAGAACGGATCTGAAATGGGCGTTTTCTCTGCCAGTTTGAACCCGATCAAAATGGATGGATTAAGATCGAAAATTGAAGAGTACATGCCATTTGGTTTGATCGCCATCTTTATCAATAAAACTTAAACTTTATGGGACACTATGACATAAGTCGGGTGAATACCAATCCGAAACAACATTACACAAGTGTGCGGATGCAACAAGGGCGTGTGCTGACTGATGATGACTGGAATGAGCGGGAACGTATTGAGGGAGAATTGGACCGTCGCGCACTGCTAGACATTATCGGACCCACTGGTAGCCCGGATAAGGGTTTTAAAATAGAAAATGTAGTCGTTACGGGTACACAGATTGACTTTGATGTTTTGCCTGGCAGGCTTTACCTGGCTGGACTTTCTTTTGAACTTGATGCAAAAGAGACCTATCGTCTTCAGAAAGACTACCTACAACTTCCATCGGCAAGCTCTCCTAGCCCTGTATTTGACGGAGAACATTATGACCTGGTTTATCTGGAAGCATGGCAGCAACCTGTTTGTGCCGTTGAAGATAGTGCGTTGTTCGAAGTTGCGTTAGGGGGGCCAGATACCACGATACGTATGCGCAATATGCGTCGTGTTCAGCTGGACTCTGGATTGGGAAAATGCAGTTGTTCCGAAGCTTGGGAGTCCTTGGTTCAAAAATGGCAGACCGATAAGTTGGGTCATTTTAATGGAGGATATGAGCGCCTCGTTGATGCACTGTTGAAGGTGTCCTATACGGACGCTGGCGAATTGGAAGACCTCTGTACGCCACATGCTGCAGGTGGTTATTTAGGTGCAGAAAACCAGGCTATACGTGTACAACTTACGAAAGCCGATCATCTGACCTGGGGATTTGACAATGCGTCACCCTTATATAAAGTACAGGCTAAAGAAATAAAAACGGATGCTGCAGGCAATACTACGCAGCGCATCCATTTCGTAACTCAGCCGAAAGATCAATATCACTGGCCACTCAGCAACCAGGTGGTGGAAATCATTCCCTGGTCGGCAGTTTTATCGAATGGTGAAAAAGTAGCCGAACTGTCGGGGCAATGGGCTAAAGTTGAAATTTCTTATGACCCTGATGCATCAGACATCACGATAGCTGGCTCCCTTCCTCCAGGATTTGGTGAGGAGTGGAAAGGCCGAAACGACAAGAACGATCTCGATGACCAAGACCCCGCCGAGTATTTCTATCTGCGGGTTTGGAACAGGGGAACAGATCTATCTTCTGATGCCGAAATAAAGTTTACACCAGGTACAGCGTTGCCGCTTGGCAACACCGGCCTTGCTGTAACGCTAACAGGAACGGAGTTCGTGGTAAATGACTTTTGGGTAATTGCCGCAAGGCCGGAGACTCCGGATCAGGTTATTCCCTGGGCGCTTGAGATAGGAAACGGGATATCACCACATGGCGTTCGTCGCTTTTTTACTCCACTTGCCATAATCAAATGGACGAAGGATGCCAACCAGCGCCCTATCGGCAAAGTGGTTTCTGATTGTCGCAAGCATTTCAATCCGATTACCGCAGAAGATTGCTGTTGCACGTTTTCAGTAGGCGATGGCAAAACCAGTTTCGGCGATTACAACTCCATTCAGGAAGCTGTGGACAGCCTTCCCTCTAGTGGCGGCAAAGTATGTGTGCTTCCCGGCGAACATTTCAGCAATACCATTGTGAGTAATCGCCGGCAGGTAAGAATTAGCGGCTGTGGCGACAGAACTATTGTTGCACCTGCCAAGGAAGATCAGCCCGTCTTCACTATTCTCCAATCGCAAAAAATACAAATTGATTCTATGACCATCACGCATTTTAAGGGGATTGGTGTTTTGGTTACTGATGGTGCGCGGGCAGAATCAAAGATGCTTTCTGAACAGATCACAATTCGTGATAACAATATTCTAGCGGGTATAACTGCCATCCATGTAGAATTGGATCGACCAAGACGCGGTGATGATTTCATCGAAATCCTTTACAACAAGATTGGAATGATCGACATTGAAAATGATTTCCCTGCCATCTTCAGCAAGGCGAACGGTGTACTGATTGAAAGAAACCGTATTGTGGTGATCGCCCCGAATAGGGATGATCCGGGTGACCCCGGAGAGCCTGGAGATCCAGATGGTGATCCTTTTGATCCCTGTGCCACGCCAGATATCATCTACCGGAGGGGTTTCTCCAACCGTTATAAATATTATAAACTGATCAGGTACATCTCAGTTTACCTGCCGATGGGCTTTTTCAAGGTAGGCTACAAAACAAATGGAGGGATTCAAATCGGCAGCGGCTCAGAGCGGGTTCGAATTCTTGAAAATGACATAATCGGTGGCAAAGGGAATGGGATCACTTTTGGTCACCTCCGAAACATTCAGGAAACAGATGGCCCAATATTGCGTGCACTGGCAGCCAATGTACCCCAGCAGCCATATGGTTTCTTGTATGAGATCATTGTGGAAAGCAACAGGATCCTACAGATGGGATTGAGCGGCATCAGCTTCCTTATGCAATTAGAAGTTCGGACGTTTACTGTATTTGTAAATGATTTGCTCGTCTGCAGAAACCTGATCAGATTTTGTTGCCAACAAATCAGCCTTCGCGAACTTGAAGGCGCTGAAAGATGGGCTGCATTCGGCGGAATCGTTTTACAGTACTGCGAGTTGGGCAGATTTGAGCAAAACCGAATTGAAGAAAATGGATTAAGGGAAGGATTACCTGTATGCGGCATTTTCATTTACTATGGGGAAGCCATCAATATTGCGATGAATATCATCGTTCGAAATGGCTTGCCTCAAGGCTCTAATGACAGAGTGATGCCAGGCCACCGTGGTGGAATTGTACTGCGCTACCTTTATAAGACATCAGATCCAAGCAAACTTTATGTACAGACTTTTCGACCATTTAACGGCGTCCCGGCAGCAAAGATTCACGACACCCTCGTACTACAACCGCTT
>JAQBOT010000233.1 GCA_028287885.1 Pedobacter sp. | reverse complement strand
AACTTGAATCTAATCCAAAAGAGCGTTGTTCGGAAAGGCTCAGCCGCTTCAGTAAAAGATAGTAGTGCATCACCGTACGCTCATATAGATTAAGCGTTGTGAACCTGGACAAATGTTTCTCCAATAGGATAAAGCGGAAATCTCCTGCAATTTTATGTTTTCTCAGCGACCGGTACTGACTTGTGATATCTACTTCACCATTAGCGACCAATTCCTCGACAACTTTCCGGAATAATATGTTTAACCTTTGTTCCACGCGAAAGCCTAATCTAAAATCGATGCGGATTAGCTTTCCTGGAATTAAAAATTCAACCTTGTAGTCCCGCGCAAAAGGTTCATCAACAACATCAACATGTAAGAGCCAATAGATATCTGCACGTTTTGGCTCCTTTTGTAGTATGGAATAAATGATTTTCGATTCAATTTCACTTTTGAAATCTGCACTGGTGAGATAGACCAGCTGAGAACAATATTTTGAAATGCTTTCATCTTCACTTATGTCGGTAAGTATGTCAAAATAATCGTTGATACCAACATACCGTACAAACCGATTTCTTATTCTCCGGGCATTGAACCATGCCCACATAACAGTAAACAAGCTTGCTCCTATTAGTAAGGTAACAAAACCACCATGAAGAAACTTAGTCATATTACCCGCAAGAAAGGAAAGCTCCAAAGTACCATAGAAAGCGAGGAAGATAATAATGATTGACATGGGCACCTTTTTTCCGTACATAAAAAAAGCGATGAGAATGGTTGTAGCCAAGAAAGTCAGGTTAATTGCTAAGCCATAAGCTCCTTCCATGTTGATTGATTTCCTGAAGAACAGAACTACCCCAATACATCCGGCACAAAGTAGCCAGTTAATAGAAGGAACATAAATCTGCCCCCTGTGGTTGCTAGGATATGTGATGGTAACCCTAGGCCATAAGTTAAGGCGCACTGCCTCGGATATCAAGGTGAATGAACCGGTAATCATCGCCTGACTGGCGATAATTGCAGCAAGGGTAGCCAATGCAACCATGGCTAAGAGGTAAGGTTCTGGTACGATCTGGTAGAAGGGATTTATACTTTCGTTGTATTTTGGATGTTGCAGCAACCATACACCCTGGCCGAGGTAGTTTAAGACTAATGTTGCCTTAACAAAGATCCAGCTGACCCGAATGTTCGTTCTTCCACAATGACCCAAATCAGAATACAAAGCCTCCGCCCCAGTGGTACATAGAAAAACACCACCGAGAATGACCAGAGCCATTGGGTTTGTTGCAATAAGGTGCACTGCATAGTAGGGATTCAAAGCTTTCAAAATGCTCAGATCTTGGAAAACGTATAATGCCCCTAAAAAGCCAAGCGTAGCAAACCAAAGGAACATGATTGGCCCAAAGAGTTTGCCGACAAGGTTTGTCCCAAATTGCTGTATGATAAAAAGCCCGGTAATGATTGCGATTACAATCGGGATCACACTAACATGAGCAAATCTGAATTGTAATCCTTCTATGGCAGTAGTAACTGTAATGCTGGGTGTTATTATCCCATCAGCAAGGAGTGCACAGCCGCCAACGATTGCTGGAATAACCAGCCATTTTGCTTTCTTGCGTACAAGTGAATAAAGCGAAAAAATACCGCCCTCCCCCTTATTATCAGCTCTTAAAGTTATAACTACATATTTGATTGTTGTCTGAAGTGTCAACGTCCAAATGATGCATGACAAAGCACCGAGCACCACCATCGGCGTGATTGCCTGTCCAGCTCCAGAATGGTATTAAAAATCGCTCTAAGTGTGTAGAGCGGTGATGTTCCGATATCACCGTAAACTATGCCTAAGCTGACAAGTATACCTGCTGCAGAAAGTTTTTGAACACTTGATTGGTTAGCCACAAAATAAAGTTGAAATTAATCCCGATACCATTGACTCTTAAACAACAAAATGGCACTATTGTTAATTTTTGTTAAAAATGCTTTTGAAGAACAAATAGTTTGATTAATTTGTTAAATAATTTATACTTTTGATGATATACGATGGGAAAAATATCTACAAAGGCGCTTCTGTTTAATTTCACTTGCATCATCTGTTTTGGTGTCATGAGCAATGTCACTGCTTTTGCTCAAAAGACGGATAGCGTGAATTACATGAGTAGATCGAGAAAGATATCGAAAACCCCTTCAATCAGAATTAATACACCTGCTTACCGTCCGATTATTGACGGTTTCGGATCTATTCCTTACAACAGTACGCTGTTGGGCAAAGGAACATCAAGCAAGCCTGAAAAAAACTTAACTTTCCTTAAAGTATTCCCTAATCCGGTTGATGATCAGATTAGTGTAGTATTTAAGTTGGAACGTGAAAGCCTTGTTTCTATCAAGATCATGGATTTACTTGGAAATGAGGTTGCTACACTTGCTAATGAGCGCGCAAGCAGTGGTGAGCAAACTAAAACTTACACCATTGCAAATCGTTTAAGCAGTGGCATTTACTTTGTTCGTATTGTTGCAGGTGCAGAAACATCTGTTAAACGCATATCTATTCTATAATTTCTACTAATCTTTTTTATTTTTGGTACGATACCTGTATAGCTCTTTGAGAATAGTACAGGATTAATTTGGGCTTTTAACAAGTCTGCAAACCAGAATACGTTATTTACATAATGAATGGGTAAGTTGCCGAACACAAAGTAGTGTTTGAAAGCCTGCACCCTACTCATTATCAACTAAAAGCAAAAAAGACTGATGAAAATTATTGCAATTGGCCGCAATTATGCTGCGCATGCCAAAGAACTGAATAATCCGCTGCCATCCTCCCCGGTAATATTCTTGAAACCTGATACTGCTGTATTAAAAGACAATAAACCTTTCTATATTCCGGACTTCTCCTCAGATATTCATTTTGAATTGGAAGTGGTACTGAAGGTATGTAAGGAAGGTAAACATATACAGGAAAAGTTTGCCAGCAATTACTATGATGAGGTTGGGTTGGGCATTGACTTTACTGCACGAGATATTCAGAATGTTCATAAAGAAAAAGGCCTGCCTTGGGAATTGGCAAAGGCTTTTGATAACTCCGCAGCGATCAGCAACTTTGTTCCAAAGAGCACAATAAAAGACTTGTATGATTTACAATTTGAATTGAAGATCAATAACGAAACCCGGCAGAATGGGAATACTAAAAACATCTTGTTTTCCTTTGAAAAGATCATAGCCTTCGTTTCGCAATACATTACCTTGAAGAAAGGGGACCTGATCTTTACTGGAACGCCAGAAGGTGTTGGGCAGGTACATCCAGGCGATAAACTTGAAGCATGGTTGGAAGGACAGCAGCTTCTAAATTTTGAAATCAAATAATTCCAATGCAAAGACCTTATCTCATGCTGTTGCTCCTATTTGGGTTTACGACCAGCGCAACAGCACAACAAATATTTAGTGAAAACAAATACCCATTGGTTGACTTTAGACAGCCACTTGACATCGCGCCCACATCTTTGGCGGGATCTTTTGGTGAGTTGAGAGCGAGTCATTTCCATTCTGGAATAGATATGCGTAC
>JAQBOT010000195.1 GCA_028287885.1 Pedobacter sp. | reverse complement strand
TGTCCTTGATGATGGAGGTGCATCTACCGACTGGTTTAATGAAGTTACAAGAACACCGATAAGCAACTCCCATAACCTGTCTTTCAGCGGAGGATCAGAAAAGACGACCTACTATGCTTCAGTTAATTACCGGAACTTCCAAGGCATGGATCAGTCAACGAACAGGGAATTTCTTAATGGCACGTTTCGCCTAAATAGTAAGGCCTTGAATGACAAACTTGATCTTTCCGTATTGTTGACCAACTCTTTCGACAACAAGAGTTTTGCAAACTACGGTGCCATTGCACAATCACTAAATATGAATCCAACCTATCCTGTGCGCAACCCGGATGGAACTTTCTTTGAAAATCCGGATATCCCATTCCAGCTTCAATGGAACCCGGTAGGCAATTTGAACAACAACATCAATCGCAGCAGAGAAAAAAGAATGCTTGGGACGATGAGCCTTGGTTACCAAATAATAGAGGGCTTGAAAGCAAATCTTACCTACTCGCTGATCAAAAACGATTATTTTAGTGGTTCGTTCAGCAATAATCAAGACTTCTTCCAGCAGCAAAGTGGTAAAGGGGGTCAGGCATCCAGGGCAGAAAATGATCTGACAAATAATATTTTTGAAGGTACACTTTCTTATTCCAAGAAGATTGATAAACATGACTTCAACCTTATTGGTGGTTATTCCTATCAAAATACTTTCAATGAGAGCTTAGGGGCTGGAAACAACCTGTTCAACTCTAACGCTTTTCTTTTTTATAATCTTGGTGCCGGCAATGCCTTAAACAACCTTTCGGGCACGGTAAACCGAGAAGGGGTATTTATAAGCAGTTCAGCGGATGAGCGGACATTGATGGCGTACTTTGGAAGACTGATCTATAACTACGACGAAAAATACCTATTTAATCTTAGTGTCAGAAGAGAGGGCGCGAGTGTATTCGGTAAAGACAATAAATGGGGTACTTTTTACGGGGCTTCGGCAGGTTGGATCTTAACGAAAGAAGACTTTTTGATGGATAATGCAATAATCAAAAACTTAAAGCTTCGGGGTGGATATGGAGTTACCGGAAACCAGGAAAGCTTATCTCCTTATCAATCTATATCTGCAATTGGGCCGTTCATCAGCGAAAGTGGTAGCCAGAACGGCTATTACGGTGTCCCGGGTGAATCTCAGTGGATCGTACCTTACGGGCCAACGATAAACGCCAATCCACAGCTTCAATGGGAAACAAAAAAGGAGCTTAATATTGGTCTTGATTTTACCTTGTTCAAAACATCCTGGTTGACCGGTTCGCTGGATTATTACCTAAGGAAAATTGAAAACCTTGTAGGACACTACAATGCCCAGTTGCCATCACAGATCTTTCCGGACATTTTTGCAAACGCAGGCGTGATGAAGAATGAAGGATATGAAGTAGCTCTGAATGCAAAACTAATTTCTTCGAAGAGCTTTAGCTGGAATGTTGGCTTGACCGCGGCTTATAATAAAAATGAAATTCAATCAATCACAAGTGAGCAATTCAAAGGTACAGCGCACGACATAACAAATATTGGTATTGGGACCATGCAGCGGCTTGTGGCTGGACAGCCCGTTGGCGTGTATTATGGTCGCGTATTTGCGGGTTTCACACCTGAGGGGCTTTGGCTTTTCAAGAACAGTGCCGGTGAAGCTGTTACACCGGATCAGATCGGCGAGAACGATTATAGGTATTTTGGCAACAGTATTCCCAAATATAACGTTGGTTTAAGTAGCGAATTTACATACAAGAATATCGATGTATCCTTCCTGCTTAGGAGCGCGCTCGGTTTTAAGGCGGTTAATGGTAAACGGATGTTTCATGAAAATTTGATGAACCTTCCGACGATGAATTTATTCACATCCGCATTGACCAGGGGTATCAATGATGTTGCTTATTTTTCAGATTATTATTTAGAAAAAGGCGACTACCTGAAGCTCGATAATGCCACCATTGGATACACCCTTCCAATTAAAAGCAACAGCTATTTGCAGAGTCTCCGCATTTTCGCCACCGGTACGAATCTATTTACAATTACTAAGTTTTCGGGCACTGATCCTGAACTCCCATTGTCGGTAGACACGAATCCACAATCTGAATTTACTGCTGGACCTGGAGTCGAACAGAACTACAGTTATTATCCAAGTACAAGGACGCTTACATTCGGCATTAGTGCCAGGTTTTAACATTTAAAATATAGATTATGAAAAAGATATTTTATTTTAAATCATGGCTTGTCGTTCTGGCCCTGATTTTTACTGCAACCGGTTGTAGTAAGCTCGATGAGAAAGTTTACAGTGAAGAAACGCCGGAAAATTTTTATAAAACAGCAGATCAGGTGATGGCTGCCTATGTGATGCCATATGCTTATATGCAAACTCAAATCTATCAAACCCATTTTGCGCTACAGGAATTCACGACGGACGAGGCAGTAGCGCCCGTAAGGGGAGGCTATGTGGACCAGAATGGAGCCTGGAATAGGTTTCATCAACATACCTGGACCTCGTCTGAGCAGTGGATACAATTTGAATGGAACAACTTCTTTCAGGATATTGGATTTTGTAATAACTTCATAGATGTGATTCAAACAAAGGATGTTAGCGCATTAACCTTGCCTTTAAGCAAAGAACAGATGGTTGCAGAAATTAAGTTGGTCAGAGCACTGCATTATTACTGGGCTTTAAGCAGTTTTGGAAATATTCCGATTGTGGAGCATGTTGCTGAGGTAAATCCTGTGGCGAAATCAAGAGCTGAAGTATTTGCATTTATCGAGAAGGAGATCAAAGACAATATTCCTTTGCTAAGCGAAAAAGGAGATGCAGGATGGTATGGGCATTTCACGAAGTCGGCAGCACATGCTTTGTTGGCAAAACTTTACCTGAATGCGGAGGTGTTTACCGGAACGCCACGATATGCTGATTGCATCATTGAATGTGATGCTGTAATTAACTCTGGAAAGTTTAGTTTAGATAGCAAGTGGAATACTCCCTTTCTTGCCCACAATGAACTGAGTAAGGAAAACATTCTTGTTGTACCATTTGATGCCAATAGCGCAGTTGGCTTTAACGCCGCCCAGCAGCAAATACATTGGACCGTGGCCCAAGTTAAATATGGGATTGATGATGGCTGGTATAAAACCGTGACACAAGAATCATTTTACGACTTGTACCGTGCGAATGATCAGCGTATCAATCAATGGCTTGTTGGTCCACAAACTTATACAGATGAAAATGGAGACATCCAGCCTGTGGAAGAAGATGGTGAACAATTGGTGCTTACTAAGCAAATAGATGGATTAATTAGTTCAGAGGGGTACACACAGGGAGCAAGTAACATCAAATACGAAGTAGAACCTACAGGTTTGTACAATATGAACAATGACCTCGTAGTTTTCCGCTTGTCTGACGTTTTGTTTATGAAAGCAGAGTCATTGATGCGTAGCAACGGAAATGCAGCGAACACACAAGCTGTCGATTTGATTAATAGTGTGCGGGCAAGAAGCTTTGCGGCCGGTGCCCCTGGCTCGAGATTTACGACGGCTACGCTAACGATGAATGAACTCTTAAATGAGCGGGGACGTGAGTTTGCCTACGAAATGTACCGGAGGGAAGA
>JAQBOT010000189.1 GCA_028287885.1 Pedobacter sp. | reverse complement strand
CGATCTTTCTTTAGACATCTGTTATTTGAACAACATATTAGTATATTAGATGAAATCGTTTTGTGTTTACTGTTGTGCCAACTTCAATGTCGATCCGAAACTTTTAAAGGTAATTCAAGAGCTTGCGGCTACCTTGGTTGCCCAGGATATTGGCTTGGTTTATGGTGGTGGAAGTGTAGGTGTGATGGGGGTTGTAGCCGATGAAGTGTTAAAGCTAAATGGCCGAGTAACCGGTGTGATTCCTCAGTTTCTGATGGATAAGGAAGTTGGACATAAGTACATTACCCAAATGATCGTGACCCGCAATATGCACGAGCGAAAGCAAAAAATGGCGGACCTGGCAGATGGCTTTATCATTTTACCCGGTGGCTTCGGCACCCTTGAAGAGTTTTTTGAAGTACTTACCTGGCTGCAGCTTGGCTTACATGGGAAGGCAATCGGCGTGCTCAATGTAGATGGCTTTTACGATTACCTTTTTGCACAAATGGACGTTATGGTAGAGAAATCCTTCTTAAAGCCCGCAAACAGGGATTTGGTGTTCAATGAGGCAGATCCAGAAATCCTGGTTAAAAAGATGCTAAGATTCACAGCTGAGCCAGACGGGGTTTGGTTTCACGATAGAAATTTGATCTAGATAAACACATAGTTATGGAAAAGATGATACAGGCTGTCTTCAACAGTGAAGTTGAAGCATTTAAAGGATTACAAGCAATACAACAGCTTGCTACCGTAAAGGACATTTCTTTAGGTGAGACCTACGTGTTAACTAAAGATGAAAATGGTAAAACTGCAATACGGAGCGCCAAAGATGATGATCAGGGTTCTGGAGCTTTGGGTGGGGGTTTGCTTGGCGGATTGATTGGGCTATTGGCAGGGCCTCTAGGTTTAATAGTAGGTGTTGCCGGAGGCATGATCGCAGGTTCTGCAGGGGAAACGCTGAGAGCTGAAAGTGTATCAGATTATCTTGATGTCGTCTCTTCGAATGTTCCGAATGGAAAATCCATATTGGTTGCGCACATTTGGGAGGATTGGGAGACCCCGGTAAATACTGTGCTGTTGCCATTAACCGATCAAATCAGCAGGTATAACCTTGATGAACAGGTGTATGTGCCTGTGCAGACCGAAATGAGCAAGATTTCTGATGATATCAAACAAGCGGAAACGAAATTCCTTGAGGCAAATGGTTCTACTAAGGAGGAGTGGAGTAAAAGTTTGGAAGAGCTTCGCTCTAAAAGAGACAATCTACAAAAGAAGCTAAATATCAATGTCGACTACCATGAAAAGCAGTTCCAGTCTTGGATTGATCATCATGAGGAAGGTGCTGAGCAGGATGAAGCCCGCCGTGCACGTTTAAAGAAAAGGTTGGAAGAGCAGCAATCCCGCCTAGCGGCACTGAGAAAAAACAAATCACAATAGTAGTTTAATATAGCGGTACGTACCGAATAAAGAGAAGTATTATGTTAAAGTGGATAGACGTTATAAAATTCGCAAATCACGGAAGTCCGGCACCTGAGCAGACAGTTGTTAAGTCTGATGCGGACTGGAAGGCACAACTTACTGCGGAAGAGTATCAGGTAACCCGTTTAAAGGGTACCGAACGGCCATACAGTTCAGAGATGTGCAGCAGGTTTGAAGCCGGACTTTACGCCTGCGTTTGCTGCGGTACATTGTTGTTTGATGGACGTGAGAAGTTTGAATCCGGCACCGGGTGGCCTTCATTCACTCAGCCTGTTAAAGAAAATGCTGTTGCCTATGAGGCGGACAATACCTATGGCATGCGACGTGTTGAGGCCTTGTGTAATACGTGTAAAGCACATCTTGGACACGTTTTTCCGGACGGGCCTGAGCCGACTGGACTTCGGTATTGTATGAATGCTGTTTCCCTGAGAAAGGTGGAATCTACCTCCTGATCCTGCCTGTTCCTATTCGTGCTTTTCCCTTTCCAATTTAATCCTGAAATCTTATTGAATGGAATGAAAAGTAACATTTTTGATCTCTCTTGGTCTTTTGGTCTTGCAATTACTTTTCATTTATTAATTTAGACCGGATAATCAGATCAAATGAATAGAAAGCTACTCTACGCCATCACCATTGGCTTATTATTTTCCGCCTGCGAAGAAAAAAATGATGATAAGGTCAAGGAGGTTGATAAAGCTGGCTCGGTGGAGATGAAAGTAGCAATTAGCCATTTAAATCAAGACCAGGATGTAATGCGGACGGAAAAAGTCTTCTGGGTGAAAGGATCTGCAGTTAAAACCATTGTTAACCTGGATACTGTTCCTTCTCTTGGACGTACAAAGGAAGTTGCGGAAAACAGTGAAGGACAAGATACAACAGTGAGTATTGAAAAGAATTACCAAATATTTATTACGGTAAAATAGTATGAAGAAGTCGAAATTCGTGTCCCTGGTCCTGATTACATCGGCACTTGCCGCTTGTAACAAACCAAAGCCAAACTGGGACAGCAATGAAGTTTACATTCGTTCTGATTCTACAGCAAACTACACGCATACGCAAGGATCACATTTGCCATTATTCTTGTGGTTTTATGCTTTCCGCCCATATGGAATGTTTTATGGAAACCGCTACCACCACGCTGGCTACTACTCAGGGGCTGTAAGTCCACGGTCAAACGTTGGAACTTCGGCTGCAAAAAGTGCAGCAATCCGGGGCGGGTTTGGAGGTTCACGTTCATTTTCGGTATCGTCGTAATGGAAAGAATCTCTATCTCTCCAAGAAATAACTGGCAGACTGCTGTTGAACAGCTGGGCTTTGGCTTTCACACGACTGAAATCCCTTATTGGAAGGAAGATGCGTACTATGAATTCAGCCTAAAGGAGATCACCACCATAGAGCGTGCAACCCAGGAGCTTTGGGGCATGTGCCTGGAAGCTGTCCAACATGTCATTGACCATAAATTATACCCTTTGTTTTCCATTCCGGCGAACGCAATAGCGCTTATCGAAAAAAGTTGGAACGACGATTCACCCGCCATTTACGGCCGGTTTGATTTCGGTTATGACGGGCAGAATCTTAAACTTTTCGAGTTCAACGCAGATACACCGACCTCTTTGTTTGAAGCGGGGATTGTACAATGGTTCTGGTTGCAGGATTTCGACAAAGAGCAGGACCAATTTAACTCTGTACATGAGAAGTTAATTGCGTACTGGAAATATTTGAAGCCCTATCTACACGAGGGTCCGATTCATTTTGCTTGCATTAAGCAGTCGCTGGAAGATCTTACAACCGTAGAATACATTCGGGATTGTGCTATCCAGGCTGGATTGGATACCAAATTGATTTTTATCGATGACCTGGGTTGGGAAGAAAGCAACAAGAATTTCGTAGATCTTGAGGATCAAGTCATAAAAAACGTTTTTAAACTATATCCATGGGAGTGGATGGTCAAGGAGCCTTTCTTTGAAAATATACTCATAAATCAGCAAATGCACTGGATGGAGCCTGCCTGGAAAATGATTCTTTCGAATAAAGCCATATTACCAATCCTTTGGGAGTTGTTCCCCAAATGTCCGTATATCCTGGAGTGCTATACAGAAGCAGAGAACACTTTAAGTAACTATGTGCGTAAACCGATATTGTCGCGCGAAGGAGCAAACGTGCAGATTGTTCGGGATAACCAAATTGCCGAACAGACTGGCGGTGAATATGGCTCTGAAGGTTTCGTTTGTCAGCAGCGATTTGATACGCCTGCTTTTCAGGGCAAAACGCCGGTAATAGGATCTTGGGTTATCGGCCAGGAAGCTGCTGGTATTGGCATCCGGGAGGCAGATAGTCTGATTACCTCAAACACGTCCTGCTTTATTCCACATTTAATAAGAAACTAAATATAAATTCTATGTATAAATCAATCACACTATGTATTCTGCTCGCCTTTTCTAGCGCTGCCTTTAGCCAGGTGAACATCATCCCCAAGCCAAAGGAAACCATTTTACCTGATGTTAGCGGTAGCTTTTCAATTACCGCACAAACCAAATTCGTGTTGAAAGATCCGTCACTTCAACCTTCAGTAAACTTCTTTAATGATTACCTTTTCAAAATCTACGGCTTCCGTTTAAAGTCAGCAAAGGTTGCTACTAAAAACACTATTGTTCTTGACCGTAATAAAGAAGCGGATACGCTTCAAGGCTCCTATACTTTAAACGTAAAGGCATCTGGAATAAAGATTGTCAGCCACAGCAGACAAGGGGTATTTTATGGAATCCAGAGCCTTCTACAGCTCCTGCCGACGAGCAAATCCGCAAAGCTAGACATCCCTTGGGTTAGCATCAAGGATGAACCTCGCTTTGCATACAGAGGCATGCACCTGGACGTTGGACGGCATTTTTTCACGGTTTCAGAGGTAAAGAAGTACATCGACTACCTTGCACTTCACAAGATGAACTATTTTCATTGGCATCTTACTGAAGATCAAGGTTGGAGAATTGAAATTAAGAAATACCCAAGACTGACCTCTGTAGGCGGTTTCAGAAATGGAACGATAACAGGACACGCTCCAGGTACAGGCAATGATCAAACACCCACTGGCGGATTTTATACCCAGGAAGAAGTTAAGGACATTGTAGCTTATGCCGCGAGAAGATACATTACTACAATTCCAGAAATCGAGATGCCAGGGCATGCTTCGGCAGCAATCGCGGCTTATCCTGAATTGAGTTGTTTCCCTGAAGAGTCCACTTATATTAAACCAGGCGTAGTCTGGGCTGGAAGTACAAGCGGAAAGCAAGTACAACAAACTTTTGGTGTATTCACCGACGTATTTGCTCCAACTGAAAAAACGTTTGCATTTTTACAAGACGTACTTGATGAGGTTTTGCCTTTGTTCCCTTCGAAATTCATCCACATTGGAGGAGACGAGTCGCCGAAAGACAATTGGAAACGTTCTGAGTTTTGCCAGCAACTGATAAAAGAGAAGGGACTAAAAGATGAGCATGGCTTACAAAGCTATTTTATACAGCGTATGGAGAAGTACATCAATTCCAAAGGAAAACAGATCATTGGATGGGATGAGATTCTTGAAGGTGGATTGGCACCTAACGCGACGGTAATGAGCTGGAGAGGTGAGGTAGGCGGAATAGAAGCTGCAAAGCAGAAACATAATGTAATTATGACGCCAAGCACCTATGTGTATTTTGACTACGCGCAATCTAAACCAGAGGATTCGCTAACGATCGGCGGATACTTGCCAGTCCAAACCGTATATGGTTATGATCCAATTCCAAAGGAACTTGCTGTAGATGAGCAGAAATACGTTCTTGGCGGCCAAGCAAACCTATGGACGGAGTACATTACCAACATGCCGAAATTGGAATATATGATTTTTCCAAGAATGAGCGCGCTAAGCGAGGTTTTATGGAGCCCCAAAGAAGGAAGAAGCTGGACTGAATTTGAGCCCCGCTTGAAGCAGCAGGTGCAGCGTTACGACCTATGGAAGGTAAATTATAGCAAGGCATATTTATTGCCCGTAGTGCCTGTACCAACTAAGACAAATTAGAAAATAGTAATATGCAATATATAGCAGCTTCAGACAGATACCAGCAAATGGAATATCGCCGTTGTGGTAAAAGCGGCATTAAACTGCCTCTAATCTCCCTTGGCCTTTGGCACAACTTCGGTGATGTAGACGTTCCGGAGAACTACCGCAAAATTATGCACCTGGCATTTGACCGGGGCATTACACATTTTGATCTTGCAAACAATTACGGTCCGCCTTATGGAACTGCGGAAAGCAATTTCGGCAAGATTCTCAAGAAAGATTTCCTCCCATACCGGGATGAAATGATCATCTCGTCCAAAGCAGGCTATGATATGTGGCCGGGTCCATATGGTGATTTCGGTTCCAAAAAATACCTGGTGGCAAGTCTTGATCAAAGCTTGAAGAGAATGGGCTTGGATTATGTCGATATCTTTTATCACCACAGGCCCGATCCAGAAACGCCTCTTGAAGAGACTATGGGAGCACTTGATTTGTTTGTACGACAAGGTAAAGCCTTGTATGTGGGCATCTCAAATTACCCTGCTTCAGAAGCTGCGGAAGCAATAAAGATTCTAAAGGACCTGGGTACCCCCTGCCTAATTCATCAACCCAAATATTCGATGCTGGAAAGATGGGTTGAAGGCGGACTGCTTGATCTTTTGGAACAAGAAGGTGTTGGATGTATTCCATTTTCACCCCTGGCACAGGGACTGTTAACAAACAAGTACCTGAACAATATACCTGATGACTCGCGTGCCGCCAAATCAACGGGGCATTTACAAGAATCGCAGATTACGGAGCAGGCTTTAACACAGGTTAAGGCATTGAACGAACTCGCCCTGGGAAGGGATCAAACACTAGCACAAATGGCGCTATCCTGGCTGTTAAAAGATAAGCGGGTGACCTCAGTTTTGGTTGGTGCGAGCAAGCCAGAACAGCTGGCAGATTCTCTTAAGTGTATGGAGAACCTGGATTTCAGTGGGACGGAGTTGTCGAGGATTGAAGAAATATTGAAATAGAATTTCATTCGTGTATTGTTAAATACACGGATTGACTATACATTGCTTATAGCCGATCATTTGCTTACTATTAATAAGCACATGATCGGCTTTTCTAACTTTTAAAAAGAAGTATTTTGATGTAACGATCCACGTGCTTAGCCATTACAAAAAGCAGATAAAGACAGGCTTAGCGTAGATTCAAACTGCTTAATTTAGCAAGTAATAACAAATAATAGGTTTAAAATTCCATAATGGATATAGCATATAATAAGAACGAGGATGTAAACAAACAGCTTGTCTTTCAAGTAAAAAGCAGGCTAAATAAGATATATGCCGGCGGAGGGGAGAAGAGTGCCGCGAAACAAAAAGCAAAAGGAAAGTTGCTCGCAAGAGAGCGAATCGCCTATTTGATTGATAAAGGATCTGAGTTTCTGGAGATCGGGGCTTTCGCGGCGGAAGGAATGTATCAAGAACAAGGCGGATGCCCGGCTGCGGGTGTAGTATGTGGTATCGGCTATGTTTCTGGTCGGCAATGCATGGTTATTGCAAACGACGCTACCGTGAAAGCTGGAGCCTGGTTTCCGATGACGGCGAAGAAAAACTTGAGGGCTCAGGAAATTGCAATGGAAAACCGGTTGCCGGTAATTTATCTGGTAGACAGCGCAGGCGTTTATCTGCCTATGCAAGATGAAATTTTCCCGGATAAAGAACACTTTGGCCGAATGTTCAGGAATAATGCAATGATGTCGGCAGAAGGGATTGTGCAGATTTCTGCGATAATGGGTTCTTGTGTTGCAGGTGGTGCGTATTTGCCTATCATGAGCGACGAGGCCATGATCGTTGACGGAACCGGATCGGTTTTTCTTGCAGGTTCATACCTTGTAAAATCGGCCATTGGTGAAGATGTAGACAATGAGACCCTTGGAGGTGCCACAACGCATTGCGAGATCTCTGGTGTAACAGATTACAAGCATCCGAATGATGAAGCCTGCTTAGACAGTATTCGTAAAATTATGAGCATGCTTGGTGCGCCAGAGAATGCTGGATTTGACCGGATTAAAGCTCAGCAGCCTGCAAAAGATGTAGGAGAGATTTACGGACTATTGCCGGAAAGCAGGGAGAAGCCGTATGACATCATGGACATCATCGAGAGATTGGTTGATGGCTCAGAATTTGAGCAGTATAAGGCGTTGTATGGCCAAAGTATTGTTTGCGGCCTGGGAAGGATTGATGGTTGGGCTGTAGGCATTGTTGCCAATCAGCGGAAAGTTGTTAAGTCACGCAAGGGAGAGATGCAGTTTGGTGGCGTGATCTACTCAGATAGTGCGGATAAGGCTGCCCGTTTTATAATGAATTGCAATCAAAAGAAGATTCCACTTGTTTTCCTGCAGGACGTAACAGGTTTTATGGTAGGCAGCAGATCTGAGAATGGAGGAATTATTAAAGATGGTGCAAAAATGGTGAATGCTGTTGCAAATTCAGTCGTTCCTAAGTTTACGATTATCATGGGTAATTCGTACGGTGCAGGGAACTATGCCATGTGCGGAAAGGCATATGATCCTAGATTGATCTTCGCTTGGCCGACAGCGAAAATAGCGGTAATGGGTGGCGCTCAGGCGGCTAAGACATTGCTTCAAATTCAGGAAGCCTCATTGAAAGCCAGGGGCGAAGTGATTACCGAGGAGAAAGAAGCGGAATTGCTCAAGGAAATCACCGACAGGTACAATAGCCAGACAACGCCATATTA
>JAQBOT010000145.1 GCA_028287885.1 Pedobacter sp. | reverse complement strand
TCAAAGCATAATCAGCTCTTCATAGTTGTGTTTTCGCATCGAAGGTTAAGTCTATAAATTAGGTAGGGTAGTGGAATTTCTAAATTCGAACTTCCAGGTTTATTGGTAGAAAGCACCAATCATTATTGTACACATCAATGTGAAGAATAAAGATAATTTGCCTGAATTCAAAGTGGAATCATCTGAACATTCAGCCTTTAATAATTTTATGCATGCGCTTGGTTGTTTATACTTAATATTAAAACACCAATAATAATAAGTAAAAATCCCACATAGGAGATTATAGATAGTCGGTCTTGGAATACGAAGTAACCGACAGCTATTGTAAGAAGAAAGTTTATACCCGTTGCAATTGGTATAACAAAGGAAAACTGGCTGCTTGAAAGAGCCTTAAATAAGGCCAGGGCAGAAAGAACGATAAAAGATGCGGCGATTACGAACGGTAGGTTAAACATGAAGTTTAGCCATTCTTGCCAGCTGGCCAGTTTGACTTCTTTTAATTGTAATTTGATAATCGCTGCTCCTGACACATTTAATGTGGCATATAATAAGATATATGTAATTGTTTTTTGCATATCTATTGATAATGAACTTTGGGTTCAGATATATGCTCTGATTTGGTAAATATATCTGCAACTTCATCTATCACAAATGGAGGCCGTTTTCTGCTTGCATCCAGCGTGCGCCATAAGTACTCTGCAAGTATTCCAAGTGAAATATTTGTGACTCCAAAACCCACCATTAAAATTGATATAAGCGCTGGCCACCCGCTTGCTAAATCGTTGAAAACAAGTTTTCTAAATACGATGTATCCAGTCCAGACGATGCCAAGAAAAAAAAATATTATTCCCATAATTGAGACCATTCTAATTGGAGCGAAGGAAAATGCGACAAAGGAATCGATAAACAGTTTGATTTTTTTTGATAACGTCCATTTTGATTTTCCAACCAACCTAGCATTCCTGTTATAGGTTACTGCTGTTTGTTTATAACCAAGACTCAATATTTGAATAAATACCGACGAGTTGCTTTCAATATTGCTATTTAAGTAATCCTGTACTTTCCTACTAAACATAACAATATCAAATCCTTTTTTTGGAAAATTCGAAACAGCATATTTGCGCATGAGATACGCATATACCCTTGAAAAAACTTTCTCTGTTTTCGAGACCTTTGTTGAATTTCTAAAGGCCCAACAAATATCTTTTGTTTCTATTTCTGTCAATAACATCTCCACAAGCTCGACTGGATCTTGTAGGTCAGCATACATAAATGTAATATAGTCTCCTGTAGCATACTGTATACCTGCTCTAAGCGCTGCATGAGCACCAAAGTTTCGTGAAAAACTGATTACTTTAGCTGAATAATACAAGTGTTTTCCTGTCTTTAACTTATAGGCAGTGCGATCTGTTGAACCATCATTTACAAAAATGACTTCAGTGCAATAATGCTGCTGTTGAAGAAAGTAGCTGTTTAACTGACTAATTAAATGATCAATACTATCTTGTTCGTTTAGAACTGGAATGATAACTGATAATTTCATACGATACATTTTAATTTAGCTGCGAACTAGATCGCGGAATTTCTATGGGTTTTAGATAGACGGGTATTCCTATTTCTAGACCGACGCACTTTAAGCAGCTCTATTCACCCTTGTACTTCAGGCAGATATTTGTGGGAGATTTCACAATTTTGGTTGTCATTCCTTGTATATGAATACATCAATATAATTATGAGCGTGTAAGCAGCCACATTAAACAGGTCATGATGATCGATTAATTTGTTCTCCGCCCATCCTCGGTCGACCGAAACCACAAACAATGCGATTCTAAGGCAGTTGATAATCCAAATCGCAACGATACCAAGTACACACCAGATACCTTTCCTTTTAACTGTTGATGAGCTGTTAACAATGAATGATATCCAAAAACTCATTACACCAAATCCTAAACAAGGAAGCCATATTATAAATTCTATGTTCTGTCCAAGTTTCATTGTTTGATGATCGGCAATAGAGGAGTTAGCTCCAAATGCATGAGCAATTAGATTCGAAACGAACATTATTGAACCTCTAAACCAATTGATAAAGTTCAAATAATGATCAAGAAAAGGGCTGTAATATGTTCCTTCAGGTGACACAATCCCGTTGAACCCGATTGTAAAATAATATAAAACCAGTACGAGGCTAACTAATTTCACAACAGATAAGAAGTCAAACCGCTTTAATATTTCAATCATGATATAATTGTTGGAAATAGCCAATACCTACATTCGTCAGTATTGGCTATTGGAATGTCAATGGGCTAAATCGCCTTCATTTTTTCGGCTATAAGCTTTATAAATACCGAATGCAATGCTAGCTCCTATTAGCAGAGTTAGACTGCCATCTAATGGTGCCTCATGGCGTACAATAGGTGGCCGAGGCGGCCGAGGTGGCCTGGGTGCCGGTCTTCGTTGTGCTTGGCTCATTAAGGCTGAGCACGTTATAGCGCAGACCAAAATCGTTTTCAAGATTGTTCTTTTCATAAAAAAAATTTAAGGGTGAAACATTAGACTATTTACTATTGAATTAAGCAGATAGGACTCGATGATTCGAAACTGAGAAGCACGATTACGGAGTTCTACTTTCTTGTATTTTGCAGTAAATTTGGGTATAATATGACATCCTGAGAACCGCATGTGCGAACCCTCTTGCCCCATCACGGAAACCGCGGTATAAAATATAACTTCCAAAAAAGAATGCCGGTATTATAAATACGCTATTCATTAGGCGATACTTAATCTTTTGTTTAATTGTCCAATTTTCAGAGGGCTTCGATTTGCTGGACTTTAAGAACCTTGCTGCTTCCCAACTTGCATATTCATTGTGTTTTGTCATAAAATTTGAAGTTCCACGAAAGTCCTGATGATCGATTTTACTCTTGATTAGGCCAACTTCTCCTTTAATTATTGGATGTTCATGAACTTCCATATCCAGTTTACTCCAATGTTCTTCATCTATATGTTCATATTCACCACTATTCACCTGGAACAATGCAAGTTTCCTTAGTGGATATCCGCCCTTTAGTTCTTTGCCTAAAAAGTAAACTGTGTAGTTTAACCAATACCCTTGTTTATCTGTCACCGCCAGTGTGGATGTTAATTCATGTTTGAACTTGTCGGTTAAATATTC
>JAQBOT010000133.1 GCA_028287885.1 Pedobacter sp. | reverse complement strand
AGTAAGATAATGGAAACGGGAAGGATTGTAATCTTAGGTGCCGGAGAAAGCGGAGTGGGTGCAGCAATGCTGGCGCAGAAGCAAGGCTTTAATGTGTTTGTGTCTGACTTTGGTGGGATTGCAGATCAGTATAAAAGCAGATTGACCGAACTGAACATTCCATTTGAAGAGCAACAGCATACAGAGGCTCTGATCTTAAATGCTGATGAAGTGATCAAGAGCCCGGGTATTCCTGAGAAGGCACCAATTGTACGGCAACTTAGAGCACAACACACTCCTGTAATATCGGAGATTGAATTTGCAAAGCGATATACATCTGCAAAGACGGTTTGCATCACAGGATCAAACGGCAAAACAACAACAAGTACGCTAACATACCACTTGCTTAAGAAAGCCGGACTTAACGTTGGATTGGCTGGTAACATTGGTCACAGCTTTGCTGCACAGGTAGCCACTGAAGATTTTGACTGGTACGTATTAGAAATCTCCAGTTTTATGCTTGACGACATGTATGCGTTTAGAGCCGACATCGCCGTGTTATTAAATATTACTCCAGATCACCTGGATCGTTACGACTACAAAATGGAGAAATATGCTGCATCGAAAATGCGCATCATCCAGAATCAAACCTCAGCAGATTATTTCATCTATTGTGCTGATGATGAAGAAAGTTTAAAAACAATGGCCGGTAGAGAACTGCCTGCTACCGTATTTCCTTTTTCAATTCAACAAAAAGTTGAAAGAGGTGCCTATTTAGAAGATACCAAATTAACCATCAATATAAACCCTTTAGATCCATTTACTATGTCTCTTTCAGAGTTAGCCTTGCAAGGCAAGCACAACATTTACAACTCTATGGCTTCAGGCATAGTGGCTAAGGTATTAGATATTCGGAACGCTACGATTCGGGAGGGTATGGGAGATATTACCAATATTGAACATAGACTTGAGCATGTTGCGAAGATCTCTGGTGTTGAATACATCAACGATTCGAAGGCAACGAATGTTAATTCGACCTGGTATGCGCTGGAGAGTGTAAACGCGCCGATCGTATTGATTATGGGTGGTGTTGATAAAGGGAATGACTACGACATGCTGACGGACCTGGTAAAAAGCAAGGTTAAAGCGATTGTTTGTTTGGGTAAAAACAATAAACGCATACATGAGGCATTTGAAGATCACGTCGAGATCATTGTGAATACTTTTTCTGCAAGTGAAGCCGTTCAGGTGGCTTATCATTTGGCTAAGAAAGGTGATACCGTGTTGCTTTCTCCGGCTTGTGCAAGTTTCGATCTGTTCAAAAGCTATGAAGATCGCGGCAATCAATTTAAAATGGCTGTAAAAGAATTATAAGATATGTTTGCTAGTGCGCTTTTAGAAAAAACAAAGGGAGATCGCTGGATATGGCTGATCATTATTCTCTTGTCCGTAATTTCTATTCTTGCCGTTTATAGTGCTACAGGAACCCTGGCCTATAAGCAGGGCAAGGCCGTGGAGAAGATTTTGCTTACAAAGCATTTGATCTTTGTGGTCATGGGAATTGCAATGATTTATATTGCGCATTTACTTGACTATAAATATTATGCTGGGATCTCGAAAGTTTTGATGATCATAACCGTGCCTTTGTTGCTATATACATTGGTTTTTGGTGCCAGCTTGAACGATGCATCCAGATGGGTAAAAATCCCGATCATTGGCCTAACTTTTCAGACTTCCGATTTAGCGAAGCTTGCTCTAATCACCTTTCTGGCAAGAATGCTTACCAGGAAGCAAGAAAATATCAAAGATGTAAAGAAGTCTTTTATCCCAATCATGGGTTCTGTTTGTGCGGTTTTTATATTGATTGCACTGGCGAATTTATCAACAGCACTGATGTTGTTCGGCGTAAGCATTCTCCTGTTGATCATTGGGCGGATCAGCATCAAGCAAATATCCCTGGTTTGTGCCGGTGGATTTGTGTTGCTAATGTTTGTTGTGTTCCTGGGTCCGAGAAGGGAAACTTATAAGTCAAGGATGAAATCTTTTATGCATCCGGAGATGCAGCATTCGGATAAGACTTATCAGGCCGACCAGGCAAAGATTGCATTGGCGAATGGTGGACTGTTCGGAAAGGGCCCGGGGAATAGTATTCAACGTAATTTCTTGCCGCACCCCTATTCGGATTTTATTTTCGCAATCATTGTAGAGGAGTACGGCCTATTCGGCGCCTTGATCATCATCATACTATATCTTGTCTTGTTATATCGATGTGTGCGCATTGTTACGCAAAGTCCGAAAGCCTTCGGTGCTTTGCTTGCAGCGGGACTAAGTTTTAGCTTAACGATACAAGCTTTTGCCAACATGGCTGTTGCGGTAGGTTTGGGTCCGGTAACAGGGGTTCCATTGCCTTTGGTGAGTATGGGAGGGACATCCATGATCTTTACCAGTATTGCATTTGGGATTATCCTGAGCGTAAGCAGAGATGTAGAAGAAAATAATAAAAAAGTAATTGTAGGTGAGATTCCTGCAATGGGATAGAATATGAAAATGAGACCAACACGAATTATTATTTCAGGAGGAGGCACCGGGGGACATATATTTCCGGCTATCGCAATTGCGAACGCTTTGCGCCGCATGGAACCAGCCTGCGAGATCCTTTTTGTTGGTGCAAATGGCAGAATGGAAATGGAGAAAGTTCCTTCTGCAGGATATAAGATCGTTGGACTGAATATCAGCGGTATTCAGCGCGGCTCCATTACAAAGAATCTTGGCTTACCTTTTAAGCTTATCGGTAGCTTACGGAAGGCTTTTAACCTGATTTCAGAATTTAAGCCCGACGTTGTGGTTGGGGTTGGAGGATATGCTTCCGGACCAATTCTGTTTGCCGCTTCCTGGAAGAATGTTCCCTACTTAATACAGGAGCAGAATTCTTATGCTGGTATTACAAACAAAAAGCTTGGTGGCAAAGCAGGAAAGATATGTGTTGCCTTTGATGACATGGAACAGTTCTTTCCTAAAGCTAAGATCCTTAAAACGGGAAATCCAGTAAGGAAAGATGTGGTTGATATTGCCAACAAGCATTTTTCAGGAGCAGAACTGCTGAAGCTTGATCCATTGAAGAAAACAATCCTGGTTACTGGCGGAAGTTTAGGTGCCGGTACCTTAAATAAAAGTATAGAAAAGCATTTACAACAGATCATTGATGCAGATGTCCAATTGGTATGGCAAACAGGGAAATACTATTACCAGGGGATCATCGATCGACTTGGCTTGAATGCTCATCCAAATGTCCGGATTCTTGAATTTTTAAACCGGATGGATCTGGCTTACGCAGCCGCAGATGTGATCATTTCCAGAGCGGGTGCAGGAACAATCGCCGAGCTTTGTTTGATTGAAAAGCCAGTAATCCTGGTGCCTTCGCCGAATGTGGCTGAAGATCATCAGACTAAAAATGCACTGGCACTGGTGAAGAACAATGCTGCTTTAATGATTGCTGACCGTTCTGCTGAAGATACCTTGGTGACGGAAGCCTTGGCTTTACTAAACAGCAAGACAAGATCTGCGGAGTTCGCTGCGAACATCGGAAAAATGGCTATGCGGGATTCAGATGAAATTATTGCAACGGAGGTTTTAAAATTGGCGGGGAGGACTGTTTAAGATGAAGTTGGAGGCAATTGATCGCGTTTATTTTGTTGGCATTGGCGGCATTGGCATGAGTGCGCTTGCCCGGTATTTTGCAAAACGCGGCTGCCTGGTTGCGGGATATGATAAGACTAGGACGAATCTCTGTGCAGCTTTAGAGCAGGAGGGTCTTGCTATCCAGTATACCGATGACCTGGACTTGTTGCCGGAAGCTTTCCAGAAAAACAGCGCAGAAACGTTGATCGTTTATACGCCAGCTATTCCATCAACTTCGACCTTGCTGAACTATTTTAAGGACAGTGACTTTTCATTAAAGAAACGTTCAGAAGTTCTTGGCTTAATTAGCGCAGGGCAATTTTGTATAGCTGTTGCGGGTACCCACGGTAAAACGACTACATCTTCAATGATTGCCCATATTCTCAAAGAAACTGGCTACGATTGTACGGCGTTTTTAGGCGGCATTGCAACGAATTACGACAGTAATTTCCTGTTGGGCGACAATGATACCGTTGTTGTTGAGGCAGACGAATATGATCGTTCCTTTCTGACGATCCATCCGGATATCGCGGTTATCACCTCAATGGATGCGGACCACCTCGATATTTACGGCGACTCCTCTCAGCTTGAAGAATCCTTTAAACTATTTGCCGGCCAGCTTAAACCTGAAGGCAGTTTAATTATAAAATCTGGATTACCGATAATATCTGAACTGTCCTATGGATTAAATTCCAGAGCGGAAATCAATGGCCTGGATGTGCGTATTGAAGATGGATATTTTGTTTTCAATTTTGCAGCAGGCGAGATGGAGATAGAAAACATTAGGATGTTGCTGCCTGGTAAACACAACATAGAGAACGCAGTAGCTGCAATTGCAGTTGCGCTGAAGCTTGGCATCGACCCCTTGGCGGTTAAGGAAGCTATAGGTAATTTCAGAGGCGTTCGGCGTAGGTTTGAATATGTGCTCAGGTCGGAGTCGCATGTTTATATTGATGATTATGCGCATCACCCTGAGGAATTACGGGCATGTTTTAACGCAGTTCGTGAATTGTATCCCGATAAGAAATTGACGGTGATTTTTCAACCCCATCTTTTTAGCCGCACAAGGGATTTTGCTGATGAATTTGCAAAAGTCTTAAGTACTGCAGATGATTTGCTGCTGTTGGAGATCTATCCGGCAAGAGAGATGCCGATTGAAGGAATAAACGCTCAAATGTTGTTGGATAAGATCGACTTAGAACATAAAGCGCTCTGCAATAAGGAAGATGTTATCCTGCGCGTACAGGAGAAAAATCCCGAACTGCTGCTTACAGTAGGAGCTGGGGACATTGACACGTTCATTTTACCACTTAAAGAACTATTAAGCCATGCTTAACCGGATAAATTGGAAATCGATATGTAAAACTCTTGCCTGGGCTATTTCCCTGGCGGGAATTGTGGTATTGATGAGCTTTGTTGAAGGGAAAAAGCAATCGGTAAAATGCAGTAACGTAAAAATCCTTATCCCCGGAGCGGATAACTTTATAGAGCGCGAAGAAATTGATGCGATTTTAAAGCAGAATCAAGGTGACTTGATCGGCCGTAAGCTGGAGAACATCAATCTGGACGATATCGAGGATAAAATTAAAGCAAATCCCTACATCGCCAATGCAAAGGTCTATGCGGATATGGAGGGCGTGATACACATTGAAATCAGTCAACGTGAACCCTTGCTTAGGATAATCAATGCTGCAAACCAGGACTTCTACGTAGACAGGAATGGCTTGAAAATGCCGGTTTCCGCCAACTTTACTGCTAACGTTTTGGTGGCAAATGGGAATATTATGGAAAGCTTTTCAGGTAAGCTGGACACCCTGAATTCAAAGGTGGCCTCGGATTTGTATAAGGCGGCTCTATTTATAAAGACGGATACACTTTGGGACGCCCAAATCGAACAACTATTTGTAAATGATAAGAAGGATATCGAGCTGATACCTAGAGTAGGCGATCAGCGGATCATATTGGGCGATGCAGATTCCATAGAAGTCAAAATGGGCAATCTCATGGCATTTTACAAACAGGCGATGCCGAAGTTGGGATGGGATGCTTATAAGACAATAAACATAAAGTATACGAACCAGATTGTTTGTGAGCGAAGTAAAATAGATTCTCTGGCTGCCGTTGTGGAACCAATGAAGACTTTGGTGAAAGCTACTGCCGCTAAAGAGAAAAAAGTGATGGATTCCATTATTAAAGATGAGATCATCAAAGAAATAAAGCGAGACCCTTTACCGGTTAAAAAGGCAGCAGTGCCTGCTAAACCAGTGGAGAAAATAAAAGCAAATACCCCGAAAAACATTAAAGTAAAACACTCAACAAATTAATATAGTCATGGGCAAAGAAAAATCTACCGTTCCTTCACCAATTGTCGTTGGATTAGACATTGGCACAACCAAAATATGTGTCATTGTGGGTCGTAGAACACAACACAACAAAATAGAAGTACTCGGCATCGGCAAGGCGGAGTCTGCAGGCGTAACAAGGGGCGTTGTTTCGAACATTCAAAAGACTGTTCAAGGCATTGCACAGGCTGTTGAAATTGCCAGCGGCCAATCGAACGTGGAGATCCGCGTTGTAAATGTTGGTATCGCCGGACAGCACATCAAAAGCTTGCAGCATCGTGGGATCCTGACAAGAAGAGAGCTTAACAATGAGATTTCCAAGAAAGATATTGACAAGCTTATTGACGATATGTTCAAACTGGTTATGCCCCCGGGAGAGGAAATCATCCATGTTTTGCCACAGGAATTTACAGTAGATAGTGAGCCCGGGGTTAAAGATCCAATCGGGATGGCTGGTGTTCGTTTAGAAGCGAACTTCCATATCATTTCTGGCCAGGTGACTGCGGTAAAAAACATTATGCGTTGTGTTGGTAATGCAGGTTTACAAACTCAGGAATTGATCCTTGAGCCCCTAGCTTCTTCTGAATCGGTGTTGAGTGATGAAGAAAAAGAAGCAGGTATTGCCTTGGTTGACATTGGTGGTGGTACAACGGATATTGCAATCTTCCATGAAGGTATAATCCGCCATACAGCAGTTATTCCTTTTGGAGGTAACAGCGTCACTGAAGACATCCGTGAAGGCTGTTCCGTAATGCGCAATCAAGCGGAACTCCTTAAAACTCGATTCGGTTCTGCCCTGGCCGAAGAGAATAAAGAAAATGAGATTATCTGTGTTCCTGGATTAAGAGGTAGAGAACCTAAAGAAATTTCTGTTAAAAACCTTGCCTATGTAATCCAGGCCCGTATGGAGGAGATCATTGAGCATGTTTACTATGAAATTAAATCTTCAGGATACGAAAAGAAATTAATAGGTGGTGTAGTTATCACTGGTGGTGGTGCTTTGTTGAAACACCTGGCACAACTGGTGGAATATGTTACTGGTTTAGATTGCAGGGTTGGATATCCTAACGAGCATTTATCTAAGTACGAGGACATGCCTAAAACGATCTATGATGATTTGAAAAGCCCGATGTATGCGACCAGCGTTGGCTTGCTAATCAAAGGAATTCAGAAAGCAGAAGAGCTTGTTGAGGAAATGAAGCAGCCAGGTGTTTTTGTTGAGCAGCCGAAAGAAGCTAAGGAAAAGGCGAAGCGAACAGGTACAGGCTTATTTGATAAGCTGTTGGCGAAAACCAAGGATTTTATCAAAGATGATATGAACGTAAGCGACGAGGATTATATTAAGTAATAAGTAATTTTCCACAAATAGCGACTTTTCCACATTATTAACAATTGTGGAAAACCCGTGTTAAAAAAGTGTTAATATTACAAGTAGAGATGAACAGGTAATGTCTATTTTTAAATGACTGATTCATAAAGATATGCAATTCGAAATGTTAAAAGATAAATCATCAATCATCAAAGTTATTGGTGTTGGTGGTGGTGGTGGTAACGCGGTAAACCATATGTACCGTTCGGGAATAACAGGTGTGGACTTCATTATCTGTAATACGGATGCACAGGCTCTTGAGTCAAGTCCGATTCCAAACAAGGTTCAGTTGGGTGCAAGCTTGACTGAAGGAATGGGTGCTGGCTCAATTCCAGAAGTAGGTAAGAATTCTGCAATTGAAAATATAGACGACATTAAAACGATGTTGGGTAGTACCACCAAGATGTTATTTATTACAGCAGGAATGGGTGGAGGTACTGGCACAGGTGCAAGTCCGATTATTGCTCAGGCAGCAAAGGAGCTTGATATCTTAACGGTAGCGATTATCACAACGCCTTTTTCATTTGAAGGAAAGCGTCGGAAGATGCAGGCTGAAGATGGATTGGACGAGCTTAAAAAATATGTCGATTCATATTTGGTGATTTCTAATGATAGGTTACGTGAAATTTTCGGTAACCTGACTTTGGGATCTGCTTTCGCACAGGCTGACGATATATTAACTACGGCTGCCAAAGGAATTGCAGAGATCATTACTGTTCCTGGTTACATCAACGTGGATTTCAAGGAT
>JAQBOT010000074.1 GCA_028287885.1 Pedobacter sp. | reverse complement strand
GGGATCAAAAATGTGGTTGTTTGTGTGAATAAGATGGATATGCAGGACTACAGCGACTCTGTGTTTCGTTCCATCACTGATGAATACAAAAAGCTTGCGGCCACTGTAAAGCTGCAACAAGTAACGTTTATACCGGTATGTGCTTTGAAGGGTGACAACATCGTGCATAAGTCGCATCATATGGATTGGTATACAGGTTCAAGCCTGTTAGATTTCTTGGAAACCGTTGATGTAGAAGATCCTGATGCTTCGAAATTTGCGCGTATGCCTGTACAATGGGTTATCCGGCCGCAAACTGAAGAACTGCATGATTACCGTGGATATGCTGGACGAATTCTTAGTGGGACATTCAAAGTTAATGATCAGGTGACTGTCTTACCATCAGGATTTACATCCACAATAGATAGGATTGACTTGTTTGATCAGCAATTGGAAGTTGGGCATGCTGGCATGTCAGTAACCGTGCAGTTGAAAGACAAGATTGATATCAGCAGGGGAGATGTGCTTGTAAATTCGAATGCATTGCCAGAGAGTTCACAGCTTATTGAGGTTGATCTATGTTGGATGGACAAGCGTCATTTGGATGAATCTACCACCTATTTATTGCAGCACAACAGTAAAGTCACCAAATGTAAGATCCGTGAGATCTTGTATAAGGTTGATATTAACACCCTCGAGAAAAAAGAAGAATTTGAATTCAAGTTGAATGATATCGGCCGGGTGGTTATAAAAACAGCAGATCATTTGCCATTTGATCTTTATGAGGAAAATAAGAGGAATGGTTCTGCAATTTTGATCGATCCAAGGACCCACTTAACGGTAGCGGCTTTGATGTTTAGGGCAATTGTCGAGTAAAAAATAAAGATTGTAATACCGTGGGTCGCCGCATTGTTTGCAAATATCTTTTGCAAACAATGCGGCGATTTCGTTTGCACCTAATGTTCGGATACAAAGCGGCGACTTTATTTGAAACTATTTATAGTACCCAAACCGGTGATTTTGTTTGCAAAATCAAACTGAACAAAGCGAAACCATCATATGCATCTTTGATAGCAAACAAAGCGGCCTAATCGTTTTATACATTAAACTTCTTAATTGTTCTTCCTTAATATTTCCAGCGGTGGCCGGTTGAGCACAGACCTACTGTTTAACACGCCAATAAGCGAGGTAAGCAAGGAAATACATACAAGAATGACCAGCACCGCAAGCCAGTCTGGTGAAAATGGAATGTCAAAAGTGAATCTTGCTAATGCCCAGTTACCGGCTAAAGCAATCATGATTCCTGTAAAAGCCGCAATGGCACCTAGCAACAGGTACTCGATAGCAGTGATCAAAAACACTTGTTTACTACTGGCACCCAGTGTTCTCAAGAGAACACTTTCTTGCATCCGCTGGTACTTACTTATCAAGACAGAAGAAATTAAAACAATCAACCCTGTTATAATACTAAAGCCTGCCATAAAGCGAATAACAAAGCCAATCTTATCTAAAATCTGGTTCACTACATTTAAGATCAAAGCGAGATCTATGATTGAAACATTTGGAAAGGCGCTAACCAGCTTTTGTTGGAATTCAGCAGAAGTTGCTGCATTGGGTACCCTGGTAACCAGCACATGGAATTGGGGTGCGTCGTCCAAAACGCCTTTTGGAAATAAGACGCGAAAGTTGGTCTGGATCCTGTTCCAGTCCACATCTCGAATGCTACCTACAACTGCAGGTATCATCACGCCCTGCACATTGAACAATAGCTTATCGCCCACACCCACACGGATACGGTTTGCATAACCTTGCTCCAATGAGACCCGGGCAGTGTCACCCTTCTTAACAATACCCTGCCACTTGCCTGCAACAATTTTTTCTGAAGAAGTTAGAGAGTCTCGGAAGGTTACCCTGAGCTCCGAATTAAATGCACGGTTAGAATATCTGTTTGCCGTATCTTTTTTGTTATCTGCTTCTGTAAGTCCATTGATTTCCTGTAAACGAATAGTAACGATTGGTACCTCCTGAATGAGGGGCAAGCCCAGACCCTGGGTCAACTTCGTGACCGCTGCTTTCTGCGCCGGCTGGATATCGAAAATGATCATGTTTGCCTGGTTCTCTTTAGTCGACAGCGTTATTCTTCCAATAAGAATAGATTGTACAAAAAATAGGGTGCAAATAAAGGCGGTTCCAAGTCCGATGGCAAGTACAAGAACGGTTGTTTGATTATTTGGGCGATAAAGGTTAGAAAGTCCTTGTCGCCAGATGTAACTCCAGGCATTGGGAAAGAACCTGCGTATAAGCTTAATAGTAAGTGCGGACACGCCATACAAGATTCCAAAACCTACCACAATACTCCCCGTAAAGATCAGGGTTTCTCGCCAGTTGTGCAGTTGTAACCTTGCGAAGCAAGCTATAAATCCAATGATCAGTAGGTAAACCAGCCACCGCCATATGTCTTTATCCGTCTTTTGTTCCTCCGTAGAGATCCTGATGGTATTCAGTGGAGATACCTTTCGGATGGAAATTAAAGGGAGTAAGGAGAACAGAAAGGATATTAGAACACCAAGAAGCAAGCCTTGTTCAATGGCTCTCCAGGATATGCGTGTACTCATCTCCAGTGGCAAAAAGTCTTTAAAAACTGCGGGTAGTATCTGTTGGATCAGCGTACCAAGCAAAGAACCCGCAATCGCACCAAGCAAGCCAATCACCGTAATCTGAATCAAGTAGATAAAGAATGCCTGTCTGGAACTTAGGCCCAAACATCTGAGTATGGCCACGCTTTGCATTTTCTCCTTAACATAGATATGGACCGCACTCGCCACCCCAATGCAGCCGAGCAGCAAGGCAATAAAGCCAACAAGTGAAAGAAACTTAGTTACGTCGGCGAAGGACTTTCCGGTACTCGCTTTTTTGGAGCTAATGGTATCCTCATCCAGATCATTTTTATCAAACACTTTTGATAATTGCGTAACCATCTGGTCAACATTAAGGGTGCTTGGAAATTTGTAGTAGAAATTGTAAGATATACGACTTCCTTTCTCAATTAGACCGGTTTTCGCGAGATATTGCAGCGGCAGAAATATAGAAGGGGCAATTGTACTTGCAAAGCCAGACTGCCCAGGCGCTTTATCCAGTGTTCCAGCAATGTTAAAGTTTAACTTTCCAATCTGAACAGAATCACCAACTTTAGCATTGTATTGCAGCATCAAGGTGCGGTCGACCAGAACGTTTTTTTCTGTTCTGAAAGTTTTGGATGCGCGCTGCGGTGTACTCTCTATTTGACCGTAAAACGTATAATCTCCCTCTAGAGCCCTGATTTGAACCAGCCGGGTACCCTGACCTTTGATAAAGAGCACCATACTTGCAAAACTTTGTTCCTCTGCATAGTCGGTAGACTTGGCCTTTAAAGAATCCAAAAGTTTTCTTGCAGGTTTTGCGGGCTCCTTATTGCTATGCAGGTTAAGGTCGGCGCCAATTAGGGTCGCTGCCTGTGCATCAATGTCTCGGTTTAGGTTATCGCCCACGGCATAAATTGCAACGAGTGCTGCAATGCCGAGCACCATTGAAGAGATGAAGAGGAAGAGTCTGGAACGGTTCTTCCGGCTATCCCGCCAGGCCATTTTGAACAGCCAAAGCGGGTTTATTCCTGCTTTATGATCCATAGTGAACAGATTCCAAGTCGTCACTTAAAATTGCACCCGCTTTAAGCCTGATTATTCTTGATGTCTTTCCGGCAAGCTCAAGGTCGTGCGTAACTACAATTAAGGTCGTTCCTGCATCGGTGTTCAAGTCAAAAAGCAATTTTTCTACTTTGTGGCCAGTCTCTGTATCCAGGTTTCCAGTAGGTTCATCGGCAAACAAGATCTTTGGGCTATTTGAGAAAGCCCTAGCCAATGATACACGCTGTTGTTCACCTCCGGATAGTTGTGTAGGGTAGTGGTGGCCGCGGTCTGCCAAGCCTACCTTGTCCAGCAATGCTAAAGCTCTGCTCTTCACGTTTCTTTCCCCCCTGAGTTCAAGTGGCACCATCACATTTTCAATGGCAGTCAAGGTTGGGAGCAGTTGGAAATTCTGGAATATAAACCCAATGTACTGGTTTCTTATTCTGGCGCGCTCATCTTCATTCAAGTTATCCAGTGTGATTCCGTTAAGTTTGACGCTTCCGGAAGTAGCACGGTCCAGTCCTGCACAAAGCCCGAGCAAGGTAGTCTTCCCACTCCCCGAAGGCCCTACAATAGAAACGGTTGAACCTTGGTTGATCGTAAAATTAACATCCTGTAAAACTGATAATGCAGTTCCTGCAGAAGTGTAGGACTTATTTAAACTGGAGACACTTAATATTTCAGACACGCGAATAACTTTAATGTTTTCAAACAAAACCTAATCAGCTCTTATATGTTTTGATAATTCCTTTTATCTTGCAATGATGACAAAACTTAGAAGCCATAACTATATATACATCATATTATTGGTTTTCCTGGCTTGTAGTAATGGCAAGGCACCCAATAAAACTGATCAATCCGTTAAAATAGAGAAAAAAGTGACACCAGAAAAGCCTAAAACACTATTATTTTTCGGCGATAGCCTGACTGCTGGTTATGGTCTCAATGATCCAGATGAGGCATTCCCCGGTTTGTTGCAAGAAAAAATAGATTCCTTGAACCTACCATATAAAGTTGTGACTGCCGGACTTAGCGGCGAAACAAGTGCAGGTGGTAGGGCCAGAGTCCCATGGATTCTCAAGCAAAATATTGATGTTTTTGTGCTTGAGCTTGGCGCTAATGATGGATTACGGGGGATTAGTCCTGCAGAGACTTCCAAGAATTTACAGGATATTATAGACCAGGTAAAAGCAAAATATCCTAACTGCAAAATCGTGTTAACTGGCATGTTAATGCCACCAACCATGGGTGCAAAATATGCTGCAGACTTTAAAGCCGTGTTTCCTACACTTGCGAAAGAAAACAAGCTTGCCTTTGTGCCTTTCCTCTTGGAGGGCGTGGGCGGTGTGTCGCGGTTAAATCAGGGAGACGGTATTCATCCAACAGCTGCTGGGCATCGCATTTTAGCAGATAATGTCTGGTCTGTTCTTAAAGATGTGCTCTGATTTTTAAAACCTACGCATTCATACTTAAGTTACATTCCATTTAGTACCTTTGGCAACTTCAAAAAAGAAAAATGTCAAATCATAAAGGTGTTAATAAATTATCCGCGGCGGGTTTATTAATTAGTCTCGGAATTATTTATGGCGATATTGGTACATCACCACTATATGTGTTCAAAGCCATCATCGGGGAGCGACTAATTACAGCAGATCTTATCCTTGGAGGTCTTTCCTGCATCTTCTGGACGTTAACTCTTCAAACTACAATCAAGTATGTTGTAATTACGCTTCAAGCAGATAACAAAGGGGAAGGTGGTATTTTCTCGCTCTACTCTCTTGTAAAGCGACGAGCCAAATGGCTGATTTATCCAGCTATGATCGGCGGTGCAGCCCTGCTGGCTGATGGTATCATGACCCCTGCCGTAACGGTTTCTTCCGCGATAGAGGGATTAGGTATCATATACAACGACCTTCCTACGGTACCTATCGTTATCGGAATCATTGCCATTCTATTTATTCTCCAGCAATTCGGTACATCACTCGTTGGTAAAGCTTTCGGTCCAATCATGTGGCTATGGTTCACGATGATCGCGGTGTTGGGTGGCGCGTATGTTATGCATTTTCCGGAAATTCTTAAATCCATAAATCCTTACTACGCCTATCATATCTTAACCACTAACCCTGAGGCTTTTCTTATCATAGGTGCTGTGTTCCTATGTACCACTGGGGCAGAAGCTTTGTATTCGGACTTAGGTCATTGCGGCAGGTCGAACATTCGTGCCAGCTGGATCTATGTTAAAACCTGTCTTGTTCTTAACTATATGGGTCAGGGTGTGTTCTTATGGAAAATGCAGGGGCAACATTTGGGTGATCTTAACCCGTTTTACCATCTAATGCCGCAGTGGTTTCTTTTTACAGGAATTATCATAGCCACGATCGCTGCAGCAATTGCCAGTCAGGCGCTAATCTCTGGATCTTTCACCTTAATTGCTGAAGCGGTTCGTTTGAACCTTTGGCCTAAAGTAAAGATCAACTTCCCCAGCAATCAGAAAGGTCAATTGTATGTGCCTTCTATGAACTGGGTGCTGTGTATTGGATGTATTATCGTCGTCCTCATTTTTCAAAAGTCAACCAACATGGAAGCGGCTTACGGTTTGTCTATTACTGTAGCCATGTTGATGACTTCCGTTCTGGTGTCGGTATTTCTAATGCGTAAGCGGGTGCCGATGTACCTGATTGCAAGTTTTCTTACCATCTATGGCATCATTGAACTTACGTTCCTTTTTGGTAATGCGGCTAAAATCTTACATGGTGGTTGGTTCACCGTATTACTGGGTACCGCTTTGTTCTCGATCATGTGGACCTGGTTCAATGGCCGGAAAATACGCAACAAGTACATGAGCTTCATTGATGTTGAAAAGTACTATCCAATTATCAATAAGATTAGTGTGGATGAGAGTATTCCAAAATATGCTTCTCAGCTGGTGTATCTGACAAGTGCCAATTTCAATTCAGAAATTGAATCTTCCATCATGTACTCCATGATTCAGAAATTGCCCAAACGTGCAGACGTTTACTGGCTACTGCATGTGGACGTAACGGATGAGCCACATACGATGGAGTATAAAGTTGTTCCGTTAATCGAACGGAAGCTGATCCGAGTAGACTTCAGACTGGGGTTCCGTGTTGAGCAAAGAATCAATGTCCTGTTCCGGAAGGTTGTGGAAGATATGGTTAAGAACGATGAAATTGACATCACCAGCCGCTATGCATCATTACGGGAACATAAGATCGCGGGAGATTTCAGGTTTGTTGTAGTAGAGAAGATTATGTCTACGGCATACAGCCTAAGTTTCATCGATCGTTGTACAATGATCTATTATAAAATATTAAAGAACTTCAGTGTGCCGGAAGAGAAGGGATTTGGGCTCGACCTAAGTTTTGTTACTGTAGAGAAGGTTCCTTTGATCGTCGATATCCCAACCGATTTTGAACTGAAGCGGACCAATTAAATCTGCTGTGTAAAGCGTACGCCTGCAGTAATGAAGACAATATTCAGTCTTCATCATTGCAGGCGTTCTTGTTTGCTGTCTTCCGAGACAATTACCCGACTACTATAAGACAATTAACGAATTGTAATCTGGATTACAGCTCGGCTTCAAAAAGCAAACACCAAATTACCTTAACGTTCTATAATCTTTTCATCATCCTTATCTTCCTGAGTACGTTCTCCATTACCCAAATCAGTCGTTGTCGAACTACCCGATAGTCTTTCTATATTCTGTGGGACTTGATTTTCATCAAGGTTATGGTTGTCTAAATTTTCGACGCCAGGCAGCCCAGTTGTAGAGCGGTGATCGGTCGTACTATTGAAAGCCGGCTTGTTTAAGTTCTGTGGATGGTTAGGATCATAGTCCTCAGAATTTGCCGAGGTTGGACGGTTAATATCTTCGTTGCTTTCCATAAGATTGAGATAGAGTATTGCGTTTATTAAACTGAAGAATCTAACAAGTGCCGTTAAAAATGGTTTTGAATACGAATAAATGAATAAAAAAGAATCAATTGGTTGACATTTGATTTGCAGCAAATCCAATAATTATTAACTTTAAACCCATAATCAAATACTAATTCAAAAAGAACATGGAAAAATTTTCAAAATTAAAAGAACTGGTTGCTAGCGTAGAGGCCGATGCAGACAAATTTTATAACTCAGGTAATGGCGCTGCTGGAACAAGAGTACGTAAAGCAATGCAAGATTTGAAAAACCTTGCTCAGGAGATTCGTAGTGAAGTAACAGAGAAAAAAAATAACGGCAAGTAATCATACTTGTTTAGAAGGGCTACCAACGGTGGCCCTTCTTTTTTTTGCTTTGTCCGACCTTTTTAGTTAGAAAACTCGGCTTAGCCTCTTCCAGGTTTATGAGTGTCTTAACCTTAGCGTCCCAGCTACTTTTATCTCGTACTCCTCATTATCTAGATTATTATCATACAAGTAATAACCCTTTTATGGTAAAAAAGTAACCACCAATTCTCTAAAACAATGTCTATTTTTATAAGGCAAAAGAACATGCGTTAGTTATGTTTTTGTCTAATGGATGATTTTATGGCAGGCAACTATCAATCATTAATTATTAAACCCACTTAAATTTTAAAGTATTGTACAAGCAAGAGGATAAAAAGGAGCTGGAGAGAAAAAATGCTGCATCAGAGGCCGTAAAGCACATCAATAACAATGATGTTGTTGGATTAGGAACCGGGTCTACGGCTGTATATGCAATACAACTCATTGCAGAGCTAGTAAAACAGGGCTTAACCATTAAAGGAGTACCTACTTCAGAAAAGTCGGCTTTACTGGCTACCCAACTCGGCCTTGAGCTAATTGATATCAATGATATTTCTTCCATCGACGTGACTATTGACGGTGCGGACGAGTTTGACAGCGCCAGGCAGCTAATCAAAGGTGGGGGTGGGGCATTGTTCCGTGAAAAGATCGTTGCTTCATTAAGTAAGAAAGAGATCATCATTGCAGATTCTGGAAAGTTCGTTGAGCGCCTTGGCAAGTTCAAAGTTCCAATTGAGGTCGTACCTATTGCAGTTAACTATGTTCAGCAGCAGATTTTACGCATTGAAGGCAAAGGGACGCTTAGAGAAACGGAACATGTTCCTTTTATTACAGACAACGGAAATTACATTATTGACGCCGATTTTGGTTTAATTTCAGATCCTGCATCCTTAGCTCAAACCTTAAATCAAATCGACGGCATACTCGCCCATGGCTTATTTATAAATCTAGCTACAATAGTTATCATGGGACAGGGTACCGAGGTTCGACTATATTAATGGCTTATTGCTTTTTTAGTTTCAATAGCCAAGCTTTGCCGTTGTCATTTTTAGGGTTGAGCTGTATCGACTTCTCATAGTTTTCAATTGCCAGCTTTGTATTTCCCGCTGCAGCATACGCTTCCCCGAGGCTATCATACGGGTTCCAGGCAGTCGGATACATCTTTACGTTAAGTTTAAATATTTCAATAGCCTGATCATTCTTCTTGTCAAATAGAAAGTTATACCCGATTGCATTCAAATCATTCTCTACATCCTGAGGTTTAGTAGACCTAAATGAAAGCGTATCAAAGCTGGACATTGAAGTGATTTTCCACTGATTGTTGTCTTTAACAAGCGTTCTATGCTGCCTTGAGTAACCTACAGGTACGGTATCGGTAGTTGTGGAGGATATACTTTGGTCATAGATGATTGTAGCCAGTTTATCTGATACATTGAATATCGGGTTTGTAATTTCAACTTTATTGTAGCGTGATGGCCTATTACGTTGTCTCATCCAGGTTATTCGGAGCAAGGCGGATTTATCCCAACCCGGAGAGGTTACAAAATAACCTCTTTCAACATAGGTGGTGTTTGTCTTCGGACTATGTACAAAGAATGTTTTCCATGTAACGGAATCGCTTTTTAGAAAAGCTTCAGTTTCGCCCTTAGCGACTTTGATCAAGGCCATTTCTTCAGCTGTTTGTGCCCATACGTTTGTTCCAGCCAAGCATATTAGCATAATTATAAGTGAAAAAGCTTTTTTCATGACTTTATTTTTAGTATTTTAAATTAAATAATACAAGTAACTCAATCGCTTCATAGCGCAGCTCATCCACAATCCGCTTCCAGTACTTTCTTGATCCGCTTCCCGAAGTTAGGTACAAACCCGTTGTAGAAATAGTAGAAAACAGACAATTTAGATGTAACATCATGATACAAACGTTGGTTTCAAAGCCACATTGGTCATTGGCGCATTTTGTATGTCAATATTCAATAAAGGAGTTCGATTGCCTTGGGGATACACATGTGCTTCCTATGTGCGCAAACAATCAAATTAACCTGACGTTCTTTATTAACTGCGATACGCCGACCTTTTATAGCTCTGCTGTCTGCTGCAAAGCCGATCAGGTCAACCTAGATGGCTATCCAGGCTGCCTCTACTGTGGATTGTTAACTTCTTACCTGGGATCAATGGTGTTCAAGGGTCATATTAAAATGTTGAGCATTTACTTCAAGCCCACTGGATTCTATGGCTTATTCGGTATTTCGCCGGCACAAATAACAGATCGCCTGGCCGCAGCTGTTGAACTCTTATCCGCTCCCGTACTTAAACTTCAGGAACAAATGCAACAGGCGAAAACTAATGCTGAGATTTTCAAGCTAGCCGATGCGTATTTGCAAGCACACCTTCATGCCATTCAGAATGTGGATGCTGCATTGTGCCTAATCAAAGTTACCGAGTTGCTAAGTTCACGTACCGGTATGCTTTCTGTAAGTCAATTGGCGTACACTGCAAATATGAGTTTAAAAACTTTTGAGCGTAAGTTTATTGAACAAGTTGGTGTTTACCCCAAGTTGTATAGTCGTATTCGACGCTTTACAGCAGCTTTCAAATTCAAAACGGATCATCCAAATGCATCCTGGACAATGATCTGCTTTCTGTGCGGTTATTATGATCAAAACCACTTCATCAAGGAATTCATTGAATTTGCAGGTATGTCCCCTCTAAACTTTTTTAAAGTGTTTCCGGTACCAGAGGAAAATGTCTTGTCCTTTAATGACCGAGTATTGATTGAAGATAATTGAACAGTTTCATAACAAAACCTGTTCAACGGCTGTATATGCAACACAGTTCATTGCAGAGCAAGCATTCAAACAATCACAATTGCCTCCAAAATAAAAAAGCTTCTAACAATCAAGTTAAAAGCTTTTTATGTACACCCAATAGGACTAATCCAAATGTTTGTAACTTGCAGTATTACAGATTATTGAGCGCATACGTTTTGTTATGGTGTAAACAGGGTGTAACAAAATTAAGCTTTTTTGGCTTCACCTAGCTGATTAAGTATTTTTTCCATTGACTCCATCCGCTCTTGCAATTGGCTAATCTGCTTGGCTAGTTTGGTGTAACGCATGTCATGTGCTCGCTCGTTTGAAATTAGACGCTCTACTTTATCCGATAAGTCA
>JAQBOT010000050.1 GCA_028287885.1 Pedobacter sp. | reverse complement strand
TCGCTCCGATGGTGGATATCGCCCGTGACCCCAGGTGGGGACGGGTGATGGAAGGTGCGGGTGAGGATCCATATTTGGGATCCCAAATAGCCAAAGCACGGGTTGAAGGATTTCAGGGAAAGGGTTTGGGAAGCGTAGATGCGGTGATGGCTTGTGCCAAGCACTTTGCTGCTTACGGTGCCGCTATTGGCGGTCGTGATTACAACAGTGTAGACATGAGCTTGCGAACTCTTTGGGAGATTTACCTGCCACCATTTAAAGCGGCACTTGACGCTGGCGTTGGAACATTTATGAACTCCTTTAATGATCTGAATGGAATACCGGCTACTGGAAGCCGTTATTTACAACGCGACATTTTAAAAGGGAAATGGGGATTTAAAGGGTTTGTTGTTAGTGATTGGGGTTCGATAGGAGAAATGATCGCCCATGGCTACGCGAAAGACAATTATCAGGCTGCAGAATTGGCCATTAATGCCGGGAGCGATATGGATATGGAGAGCAGGAGCTACATAAACCACCTGGAACAACTGCTGCTTGATAAGAAAGTTAGCCAGGATGTGATTGATGATGCCGTTAAAAGAATACTAAAGAAAAAGTTTGAGTTGGGTTTGTTTGATGATCCATACAAGTTCTGTAATGCAGAGCGGGAAAAGAAATCATTGAGTACCCCCGAACACCTTGCAGCAGCCAGAGATGTAGCCAGGAAGAGTATCGTATTGTTGAAGAATGATCAGCGGATCTTGCCATTATCCATCGGTTTAAAATCAATTGCGGTTATTGGGCCACTGGCTAAAGAAAAGAAAGCAATGAAAGGCTTCTGGTCCTTGAATATCGGTGATGAAGGTGAAATCGTTTCCCTTTATGAAGGCTTGGAGAATCAAGCAGGAAAAACAAAATTAACTTATGCCAAAGGATGCGGCATAACGGATACGAGCCGCGCCGGTTTTTCTGAGGCACTAAGGACGGCTGCGGCTGCAGATGTTGTTATCATGGCTTTGGGTGAAGAACCGGACATGACTGGAGAGGCAAAAAGCAGATCTGATATCCACCTGCCGGGTGTACAAGAAGAACTAGTTAAAGCAATCCAAGCAACAGGAAAGCCAGTCGTGGTTTTGCTTATGGCAGGGCGGCCTATGGTATTTAACTGGACGGCTGAACATGTTCCAGCAATCGTATACACCTGGTGGCTGGGTAACGAGGCAGGTAACGCGATAGCCGATGTACTATTTGGAAAATACAATCCCTCAGGTAAATTGCCGATAACTTTTCCGAGATCAGTCGGACAAATTCCTATTTATTACAATCATTATAATACGGGCAGGCCAGCTAAAAACGACACGACGCGGTTTTATACGTCGGCTTACAACGACCTTCCAATTAGTGCGCAGTATGCCTTTGGCCATGGACTAAGCTACACGTCGTTTAAGTATAGTAATTTAAAAATTGCCAAGCGGGCTGGGGCTGAACAAGGTTTTGAGGTTTCTTTTGACCTACAAAATACCGGCAAACTCGAGGGCGAGGAAGTTGTACAGCTCTACTTACGTGACTTGGTGTCCCAGCCTGTACGGCCGGTTAAAGAGCTGAAAGACTTTCGAAAGCTGAAGCTGCGTGCGGGGGAGACGAAAACCCTGACCTTTCTGATTAATAAAGACAAGCTTGCCTTCTATGATGATGAATTGAAATGGATTACACAACCTGGAGACTTTGAGGTTATGCTGGGTTCCGCATCAGACGATATTAGACTTCAGGGTACTTTCACGCTTTTGTAAAAGTCATTAACAGAAAAGTATACAGTTCTCCCGTGCAGATTTATTTGCCTACTTTTGCAGAAAAGTTAAAATAATAAATGAGTACTAGAGGACCTATATCACAATTCATTGAAGGTAACTACCTTCATTTTAATGCAGCAGCTTTGGTTGATGCAGCTAAAGGCTACGAACAGCATTTAGACGAAGGCGGTAAGATGATGATTACCCTTGCAGGTGCGATGAGTACTGCAGAGTTGGGAATATCATTGGCCGAAATGATCCGGGAGGATAAAGTTTCTATCATCTCCTGTACAGGTGCAAACCTGGAAGAGGATATCATGAACCTTGTAGCCCATTCACATTATAAAAGAGTACCTAACTACCGTGACCTTAGTCCACAGGACGAATGGGATTTGTTAGAAAACCACTACAACCGCGTAACTGATACCTGTATTCCGGAAGAAGAAGCTTTCAGGAGATTGCAAAAACACATACATAAACTTTGGAAAGATGCAGATACTGCAGGCGAACGCTATTTCCCCCATGAGTTTATGTATAAAATGTTGTTGAGTGGTGTTTTGGAACAATATTACGAGATCGATCCAAAGAATTCATGGATGCTTGCCGCTGCGGAAAAGAACCTGCCTATTGTTGTTCCGGGATGGGAGGATTCTACCATGGGGAATATCTTTGCTTCTTATGTGATGAAGGGAGAGATCAAAGCAACAACGATGAAAAGCGGAATTGAATATATGGGATGGCTTGCTGACTGGTATGTAAACAACAGCGAAGGAAAAGGTGTTGGCTTCTTCCAGGTTGGTGG
>JAQBOT010000047.1 GCA_028287885.1 Pedobacter sp. | reverse complement strand
CCGTCTTAATCCGGATGATATTGAAAGTATAACGGTCTTGAAAGATGCTTCCGCAGCGATCTACGGTGCTCAAGCCGCAAACGGTGTTGTATTGGTTACAACCAAGCGAGGAAAAACAGATAAGCCTACCATAAGCTACAATGGAAATTATGGATTAACGCAGCCAACGCGTTTGCCAAATCTAATTGACTCCTACCAGTTCGTTACCTACAAAAATGAAATCAACGATAGGTTGGGAATTCCGCATCAGTTTTCGGATGAGGAAGTTCAAGGGTATCAGGCGCAAAACGACCTACTGAATTATCCGAATACCGACTGGTATAAAGCCGTTGTAAAGAACTTATCAGCCCAGACACGTCATTCGCTTTCCTTAAGCGGAGGTGGTGAAAAGGTGAATTACTTTCTTTCTGGAGGATACTTATATCAGGATGGTATTTTCCACAACTCAGGTACAAATTTCAATCAATATAACCTGCGCTCGAACATAGACGCACAAGTAACAAAAGATCTGAAGATTTCCATTGATGTATCCGGCAGAGTTGAGGATCGTCGCTATTCGAACTTTAGTTCAGGGACCATATTTAATAGAACATTGATTGCCTTCCCAACGCTTTCTGCCTTCTATCCAAATGGCTTGCCTGGTGCAGGCGTAGAAGGTGGCTTGAATCCCGTGTTGATGGCTGCTGGCACGACAGGATATAACCGTCAAAAAGATTACTTCCTGACATCGAATTTATCCTTTGATCTCAAACTACCTTTTATCGCAGAAGGACTGTCATTAAGCGGTATAGCCGCATATGACTTTCAATTCAACAACAACAAAACCCTTAACGACAATTGGGACGCTTACAACTATGATAAAGAAAACCAGGAATACATAAACCTTAGAAATAACGAAGGGCCCATTGACCTGGAGGAGGCATTAAGAAATTATCAGCTTCAAACATACAATATCAAGCTTGGGTACGACCGCCTTTTTGGAGACCATAAAATAGGTGCTTTTGTTGCCTATGAGCAAAGTGAAAACTATAATGAAGGCATTGGCGCTTTTAGAACGGGCTACCTGACCAGTCAAATCGATCAGATTTCATTGGGGGGCAGTTCAGGGCAAAGCAATAGTGGAACGGCATTCCAGTCTGCGCGAAGAAACGTATTTGGTCGGGCAACTTATGCTTACAAGGAGAAATACCTGGCGGAATTCATCTTACGTTATGATGGATCGTTCAACTTTCCCAAAGGCAAACAATGGGGTACATTCCCGGGAGTTTCTTTGGGTTGGAGGATTTCTCAGGAACCCTTTTTCAAAGACAACGTCAGATTTGTTAATGAGTTGAAGATAAGAGGATCTTGGGGACGATTGGGTAACGACAAAATTGCCGCCTACCAACACTTGCTGCAATTTAATCCCGATGCAGGTTATTATTTCGGCGCCGGTAATGACCGTGCATCTGGTCTGTCCATGGGTGTAGTGCCAAACCTAAACGTAACTTGGGAAGTTGCAGATAGCAAAAACGTCGGGATAGAATCTTCTCTTTTTAACGGATTGTTAAATGTGAATGCTGATTATTTCATATCCAAGCGTTCTAATATCTTACTTGCAAGAAACGCATCAATACCAACAAGTACCGGATTAAACAGCGATAACCTACCTCCTGAAAACATTGGAAAAGTTAACAATCAGGGATATGAGTTGGAACTGTCGCACCACCGTAGCATCAACACTGACCTATCCTACAACGTTGGCCTAAACTTCACACATGCCAGGAACAAGGTTATCTATATGGACGAAGCAGCCAATACCCCCGACTGGCAAAGAACAGAAGGCCACCCAATGGATTCCTGGTTGTTGTATAAGTCAGACGGTATTTACCATACCCAGGATGAAGTAGATGCTACGCCACACTTACCAGATGCGCTTGCCGGTGACATTCATTACCTCGATGTTAATGGAGACGGAAGCATTACCTCAAACGACATGGTGCGAGTTTATGATAGTCCAACGCCAATGAACATTTTCGGCCTCAGCATGGGCATGAAGTACAAAGGCATTGGCCTGAATATGCTATGGCAAGGCCAAGGTAGCGCACAACAGGTTATCTTGCCCCAACAAATAGATGACAACACCACCATACCCGTATGGATGTTTGAAGACCGCTGGACAGCAGGTAATCCTGGTGGAACGATGCCAGCATCGTTTGATCGTACGGATTCGCGAAACAACCTGGTATCTGACTTTTGGATCAGAAACGCTTCATTCGTTCGTCTAAAAACACTGGAGCTTTCCTATACCTTCCCGAAACTGATGGTTTCCCATCTAAAGATGAGGGATTTGGGGGTGTATGTTAGCGGCTTCAACTTACTTACCTTCAGTAAGATAAAAGACTACGATCCAGAACTAAGTGAGGTCAGCGGAACGTATTATCCACAAACAAGGATATTCAATTTAGGCTTACGTATTTCTCTATAATCTAAAACGAAAGAAAATGAAAAAGAACATAAGTTTCTTGATGTATATAGGGTTTTGCACCTTTTTGCTGGTCGGCATCAGCTCTTGTAAAAAAGATATATTAAATAAATCCTCTTTAAATGCGTACTCCGAAGACGATGTATGGTCCAACCTAAAACTTGTGGAGACCTTTGTGAATTCAAAATACCGCAGCCTTCCCCATTTTTATAATGATGAGCTCGTTGTTCCAAGTGCTTCTGGTCTTTCAGCGGCTTCAGACGAAGGTTTCAACCAATGGGATTATGAGGATGTATGGTTGTTTAACTTAGGTCAGGTTACCCCAGACAACGTGTCTATGGACGCATGGAAAGGATACTATGGCTTTATCCGGGATTGTAATACCTTCTTTGAACACATTGACGCTGTGCAGGGAGATGAAGATTTGAAAACCCGCTTAACGGGCGAAATGAAGTTTATCCGTGCATGGTGTTATTTTGATCTGATATCACGCTA
>JAQBOT010000026.1 GCA_028287885.1 Pedobacter sp. | reverse complement strand
ATTTAAAAATGTTACCTAAACCGATGCTACCTTCTGCATAGGGAAGCTTACTGAAGGTATAAGTGGTTTGGATACCTTCACTGTTAACTGGAAATGGCAACAGGTCTGAATTCCTATTTGGATCATTTTCCTGCCTTACGCCTCCGTAAACGGCTTTAAACGAAACATATTCCCGAAGTTGTAGATGCTTTAGTAGTGGTACCTTGTTTAAAAAGAAACCACCAAACCCATGATCAATGTTTATGGCGGCATAGTGGTCACTAACGAATTCCAGGAAGTTCATGAGGTTGTATGCATTGATTTGATAAGCATAGCTTTGGTTTGCACGGTGTATAGCCAGCAATGGGTAAGGCACCTTGTTAAAGATGTAACCGCCTTCTAATTTTACATCCGTTATGCCGAACTGCGACAAGTAGAAGTGTCTGTCAATAGTTCCGGTAATATTATGGTAATTGTATTCGCCTCCCAGGAGTCCTTTGAAGCCTGCGGCATATCTCATGTTGAAAATGGGATACTTACTATTTACGGCCACACGCGTACGCTTACCCTGGTAGAACTGTTCATGAGGTGCATACCGCAAAGAAAGATTAAGTTCTGAGGTTGTAATCTGGCCTAGATCCTGACGTATTTGCCCGGGATAACTAAATACCATGGATCCGGCGGGACTTTGTGTCCACCTTCTGAAACCAAGATTGAAAGAGAAATTGTTTTGAAATTCCTGTACGTACTCGAGACGGTAGAAATCATTATATAGGTACCTGTTATTTACGCCACGTTTGAAAGAAGAAACAAAATCGTCTTCTGAGTTCGACCGCAGTTCCTGTCCTGGTACGAACAGGTCTCGCTGAACACTTGCTCTGATAAAGCTTTGTGGAAAGGTGTAGATGGATTTGTTGTTGAATGCGTATGCTGTGCTGAGATATCCCTTCCAGCGTTCATCCTGGAAGCCGTAGGCTGCGTAGCCATCAAAATAGTAACGCGTGCTGAAGGACGTTGTTGTACGGCCGCCGAGACGAAGCTTCAGTCCCTCAATTCCATTGAAATTGTAAAATGTATAAGTAGGGCCTACTTCAAATTTTCCGAGGTTGTAATAGCCGGCGAAGGCCACACCGGCAAGGGCCGTAGCCGCTTTAAACGACTTGCTTTTACCTAACGAATCTATATTGCCATAAATTTTTAGGGTTGATGCAGGAACAGTATCCAGTCGGTTCTGTGCCCAGTAAGATTCGTTCCGTTGTTCTGCCCGGGGGCTAACAAGTAGATCCTGCCCTGAAAAGACAGAGTCAGGTATTTGAATATTTGGTTTAAAATCTTTAAGTACCAAGGTTCGCTGACCTGTAAATCCTTTTCCCTTATTTTGGCCAATTCCAAAATCCACAACGAGATCACTTTTACTAAGGTGATATCGCGAGTCAGCCTGCTGTTCAAAGCTTTGTTTAACCTCCACTGCGCGGGCAAAGTTCAGATTCACGTGCTTGCCAACTTCAAGGTTGATACTTGTCACTGCATGATTTGCATCGTCTGTTACATACATCCGGCCCGTAAACAAAAGATCCTGAGAATTTCTAGGAATAAACGAAAGCTCAATAAGTTGTGGGCTGACCGACTTAATCGTGTCTGTAATGAAGTATTTGTAGAAAGTAGGCGCTGAATTTGCGATAGGACTAAGAAATTCGGTAGTCGCAATTAGAAGATCATTGTCATATATATTGATGTCAGCATACATTCGACTCAAATAAACAGATAAGCCTTTGTTGTCGATAATGTCACTGTCGAAATTCACGTGCTTGTCCGCAAGGAGAATAGATTTTCTCTTTTCAGGATTCTTTCGGTAGTAGTTATCTGAAAGTTTCTCCTGCAGATAAAGGGGCATGAGGTTCTTACCGCCAATCTTATCAGAATCCTGTTCGGTGAACATGAACTGGTATTTCCGAAAGAGCTTTTTTTGTATAAACTTGTCAGGTAGATTACTTAACGATACCTGCAAACGCTCATATTGTCTAAAGGATACTTGATCATAAGCTTCCATTCGGTTGAAAGGCTTACGTTCAATAATATTTCTGATCAGCTCTACGGCTGGATTGTTTTTATTCTTGTAGGGGCCAGATTTACCTGCTGTGACTTTAACCTCGGTTAGCTGTTGAGATTCTTCGATCATTTGAATATCAAGATCCTGGGACTCATGTGGCTTGATTGTCTTCAGGATCCTTCTATAGCCGATGAAATCAAGCTGCAGCATAGTCTGATCTGTCGCGCTTTTGATCGTAAATCTTCCGTCTTGATCTGTTCGGGTTTGAATAGACGTTCCTTTAAAAGAGACAGTTACGTAGGAGAGTGGCAGATTGTTCCTTGCATCTTTAACGGTTCCTGTTACTTCGGTTTGCTGACCAAAAGCAGTAGTAAAAATTGAAAAGAAGAGGAATGCTGTAAGGGGAATTTTGATAAGACCGAAGAACATTGTTTACCCTTTTTTAAGGAAAGCAGTTTTTAATACAATTCGCATTTTATCTGCTTTACATTCAACCTCCGCATCATCCTCCGTTAGTCGTATATTCTTTATTACCATTCCTTTTTTTAGTGTGATTGAAGTTCCTTTTACAGGTAAGCTTTTTATTAGTATTACTGAGTCGCCATCTTTTAACAGATTTCCGTTGCTGTCTTTTACGTCCATTGTTTGTAATGTATCAAATTTTAAG
>JAQBOT010000002.1 GCA_028287885.1 Pedobacter sp. | reverse complement strand
TTTTAAACGGATTCTTTTTTGGTATGGGCGGTTGCCCGATGATTGCCCAGACCCTTGTCAATCTCTCTGCCGGTGCAAGAGCACGCTTATCGGGCATTGTTGCCTCCTTAACCATTCTAGCCATTATTCTTTTTGCTTCACCGGTTATCGAGCGGGTTCCTATGGCCGCATTAACCGGCGTTATGATCATGGTTGCGTTCGGCACCTTTGAATGGCTTAGCTTCAGGATCATCAACAAAATGCCAAAACAAGACATCTTTGTTGGCGTGTTGGTTGCTTTGGTGACTATTTTTATGCACAATCTGGCCTTGGCCGTACTTATTGGCGTAATCATTTCGGCGCTTGTATTTGCATGGGAAAGCGCAAAGCGGATCCGTGCAAGAAAATACCTGGATGAACATGGAGTTAAGCATTACGAGATCTTTGGCCCTTTGTTTTTCGGTTCTGTAACCGGGTTTAATGAAAAGTTTGATGTTGCTGCGGATCCTGAGGAAGTGATCATAGACTTTCGGGAAAGCCGGGTTTCAGATATGTCTGCAATTGACGCGTTGAACAAACTTACCCAGCGCTATGCCAGGTTAGGGAAGACGCTGCATTTGCGGCACCTCAGTGAAGACTGTAAGCTGCTTTTAAAGAATGCAGAGGCTGTTATTGAAGTGAATATCATCGAAGATCCACAGTATAAAGTAGCTACCGACCGGCTAAATTAAATTTAAGCCCTGTGACTTTAAAGATAAAGTAGCTAAACTTCAAAAGTAAAGTAACCACAAGGGTAACCGCACTTCTTCAGAATTGGTAACGCCACATTAAACACCTTCACGCCATTTGGCGCCTCCCCTTCGAGCGTACCTGCATGGGCATGACCATGAAAGGCTGCAACCACGTTTCTGCGTATCAAAGGCTCTGCTAAACGGGATGAACCCAAAAAAGGATAGATCACCTCCGGCTCACCGACAATCGTCTCGTAAATCGGCGCATAATGCATTACTGCAATCTTCTTTATGTTCTCATGTTCCTGATCCAGGCGAGCTAGGGCACGATCCAGGTGGAGGGCCTCATCCACGGCTTCCTGCACAAAGGCCTTCATGGCGCCTTCTCCAAACATAGAAAGCATGTGTTTGTTGAATCCCCCGCCAAAACCTTTCACACCAGCAAAGCCGATTCCTTTAATCACAACAGACTCGCCGTCCAGGATCGTCATTTTGTTATCCTGCAGCATTTGACGGATCAGCTTGTGCCTGCCTTTTTCGAAATCATGGTTTCCCAGAACCCCAATAACCGGGATGGTACATTGTTTAAGATCTTCAATCAGCACTGCGGCCTCAGCTTCATCACCTGTATCCGTTAAGTCACCGGCAATGATCAATATGTCAGCTTTCGAGGAGATCTCTTTGAAACAGTTGCCGAATTTCCCTTTGTCGGTCTCTCTGACATGAATGTCGGCCATTGCGGCTACACGGATTTTTCTTTCTGCTGGTTCATCCATCCTTATGTTGTTTTTATTGTACTCACTTTATAATTCCACAATTTTATGTCCACTTCATATTGCGTTTGATCGATCACCGGACCACGACAAACTTTTTCAAGGGACATTGGGATGTCGTATTGCTCCCTGGCACGTTCCATTAATTCGTCGAACAACCATTTCGGAATGATCTCATGGTAATCGGCCGGATATACGAATTGAAAGATCAATAGTTGGGCAAGCAATAAGTGCCAATGCTGATCGATACGGAACATCAAGCGTTTCCAATCCAGGTGCTTTCCTTGCTTTAATAGAAGGTGGTTGATGTCAGAGCCGTCGTAACGCTCCCGGTTTTGTACATACAGTTTACACCAGATCAGCTCCACGGCGGGTAGAAATTTTACGGGTACCCCATCATACTCCCCCTCCATTGCATTCTCATACCAGCTATCATTAACAGTGCAGACGTTATTTACGGTATCAAAGATGATGTCGATGTAATGCCCATTCTTGTGGATTTTAGCCAGCCATCTCACGTCGGTAAGTTCCGTATCATAGCCCTTTTCTGCCGCTAGCTTCAAAATGCGAGGATATTCTGAAGGTTTGCAAAAGAGGTCCAGGTCTTTGGAGTCACGTACAATTCCCGTGTAGTTAAACATGGCGAAGCCTCCGCCAAGCATAAACTGCAACCCATTTTCGTTCAGAATCCGAATGATCTCTAGATAAAATTCCTGCGCCTCTGCTTTATGTTCTTCTGAAAGAGCCATAATTGATTAATTATTTCCGAATTGTAATAACGGATTGGGGCTCCTGAATGTTTTTTTATTTGAATCGATGAGGTTTGGGGAGGGTGCATGAAGGAGTAATTTTCATTGTAATTCGATTCTGTGCAGCTTCGCGGTTTCTTCGGTATCTTTAGGGCGTTGGTAGGGCATCGCTAGGGCCTATGTAGGGCCAAACGCCCTAGCAAGGCCCTAAAGATGCCGGAGCAAAGCAGGACTAATGCGGGAGTTATGTGAGAGCGATCTCGGATTTAATCAAAACCTAAGTGCAAATTCCTAGGAGGTCATATCCTATCTTGTGGCAGGTTCAAAAACTATTAAAGATAAATCTTATTGGTTTTACCTACCTAGCTCCGTTTGTTGTTTATATATGCGAAGCATTTGCTTATCATTTTAATATTTCTATAAAAATAATTTTCGATATCATCCGAGTTGCATCGCGGCGGTAAATCGTTGAAGGTCTTTTCGTTATAGACAAGGTTTATTGAATACTTAATTTTAGTTTGAGGTGGATGTCCCGCTTAGAGCGGAAAAAAGTGAAAAAACTTTTGGAAAGCTAGAAGATGGGTGTATATTTGCACTCCCAACAACGAAGAAAGCTTTGAAAAAAGCAGAAACAATGAAGGAAGAACCAAAGGGAGATTAGCTCAGCTGGTTCAGAGCACCTGCCTTACAAGCAGGGGGTCACTGGTTCGAACCCAGTATCTCCCACAACAAAAAAGCCTTTCAGTAATACTGAGAGGCTTTTTTGGTTCTGGGAGTTTAGCTCAGTTGTTTTAGAGTACTACCTCGACAAGGTAGGGATCATTGGTTCGAGCTCAGCAATTCTTACTTTTTCGCTTACCAATATACATTTGTCACCAATACTTTAGCCAACTGCCGAAAGACTAGCAGTTCCTTTAAAATCAGCTTTCCTGGTATGTACATTAGAAGACAATTGTTATTAATTTAAGCAAAGAGTGTTGGCAATTAACAGGAGCAAACAATTTATAACAGAAGGCTGTTCTTTCGGGCAGAGATGGAAAAACCAAATTTTTATACGGGTACAAGCGGTTTGTTACTTCCGGTTCCGAACAAAGAATTTTATCCTGAAGCTTATAAATCCAAAAGCCGTCTTTGTTACTATGGCTCCTTGTTTAACAGCATCGAAATAAACAGCTCCTTTTACAAGGTACCCATGGCCTCCACTGTTGCAAGGTGGGCCGCAGACACACCGGCAGTTTTTAAGTTCACCTTTAAGTTGTGGAGAGACATTACCCACAGCAAAGGGCTGGCTTTCCAGGCAGATCATATCCACCTTTTCTTTGAACGGATAGCATTGGTAAATAATAAAAAAGGTAGTTTACTCGTGCAGTTTCCAGGAAGTATAAAGCCGCTGCATGTGCGGGAGCTAGAACAGTTGCTGTTGCAGGTGAGACAAGCAGATCAGGAAAAATCATGGAATGTTGCTGTTGAGTTCCGGGATCAAAGCTGGTTCCAAACGGATACCTACGATATGCTCGAGGCATTGGACATGGGCCTGGTTTTGCACGACAAACTTAGTGAAGGAACCTCCCTTGATGACACTGCAAGTGACTTCATTTACGTCCGCTTTCATGGTCCTGGAGGCAATTACCGAGGGAGTTATGATGATCAATTCCTTTATGAATACGCTTCTTATGTCCGCGACTGGCTTGCAGATGGTAAAACCGTTTATATATACTTCAACAACACGATGGGTAGCGCGATTCAGAACTTAGAGGCCTTACGAGGCTATGTAATCGCGGAATAGCAAATACCATCGATGAACCCGCAATTTTGTATTTCCCACAACAAAAAAGCCTCTCAGTTATACTGAGAGGCTTTCTTTGCTATTCAGCAAGCTTGTACCGAATATTCGCGATACCAAAGCCCGTCATAGGAGCATTCTCGATAGGCTTATCGTTCAGCGTAACTGTAATTGTAGTGAATGGTTTTGTGGCCTTCAGGGCAAATAAACGTGCACCTGATGGACTTCTTACTTTTGAAGTGATGCAACCTTCTGAAGTACCATTGAACGAGTTTCCGAATTTTACACCAATATTGTGATCATAGTCCTGCAGGTCTGGTGCCAGTTCAAACCCAAATTCTATGCATGGTTTCGATAAATAGATTACCGTTATAAAGGAGCTGTTTGTACTAACGTACAGCACATCAGGATTTTTAACCTCAACATTTTGAACACATCCCCATGCAGCATTCCAGCCAGTTGAATCCGAATTTAGCTTTAGTACTCTTGCCGCCGACCCTTTGTCATCGAAAAATCCAACTGTAAGCTTGTTACTTTGAATCGCATGGTAAGTCTTGTGGGTTTCTAGTTTAGATATATTCAGCAAACAAGTTTCCTCCTTATAAGTGGGAGTCGGCACTTCAATAACTTCAAAAGGGTATTTTGGCCCTTCCGAAGGGTCAACCGAATCCATCGGAAGTTTCAGTTTTTCGTAAGGATCAATTCCCGCTACGCCGAAACTATAAGCTGCAAGTACAGCATGACGGTAGAGCGGGTTACTGCTTGCAGCCATCAGAACTGAATTATTGGGAACCGATTCTTCCTTAGAACAGCTTGTTATAGTGGTTCCCAGAACCAAGATAGCTACATAGCATATTTTCATTTTCTTCATAGCCACCAATTTTTATGTCCCCTGAAGGTAGATATTGTAACTCTTCAAATAAATAGCTACTATTAGTCATTTTTTGCTACCATTCACCCAATAATTGCATTAACCAAGCTTCTTGCAGGAGGATGAGCGGCTGCGAAAAGAAAAGCCTTTCAGTACAAACAAAAAGCCTCTCGGGTTTACTAAGAGGCTTTCTTACATATTATGGTTTTTTGTACTATGCTAGGAAGACAAAGCTATTTAGCAAGTGTATATCGAATATCCGCAATGGAGTAATCAAAAGTTCCAGGGATAACCGGAGTTCCGAAAGCACTTCCAATGCCTATTTCAATTTGGTCAAATGGTTTATAATTTTTAATAGCCCACAGTAAAGAACCTCCCGGAAAGCCCAACAAAACCGGATTAGGTGGCGAGTTGTTTAGATAAATAGTAAATCCGCCGTTTAATCTTATATGGGTCGTTTTATCCCAGTAAGTTGAGGTTATTCCATATTCTTTCCCCTTATACGGAGTGTTAAACTCAATTCCAAATGAAAGCACCTTTTTAGATAGCTTTATCACTAAAACTGAACCTGCCTTGAAACTTATGGTCGGTGCGAATTCATTAACTACCCTTGGCGCATAACCCCAACGACTTGTTGTTTTATCATTTTTGCGGCCTGTCGAATTGAATACAACGGAAATCTCGTCGTTACTTACAGAGTCCAATAAAGTGCCATCAGCATATTTATCTAGGTTTAAGGGTGTAGTAAGCAGGTAATTTGCATTTACGATAGTATATAGGACGCTAAAATCATCCCTGACTTCTCCGGTATCCGGACACGTCTGATGGGTCGTACTACTTTCAATGGCGCTTGTGGTTTTTTCCAATGTTTCTTCTTTCGAGCAAGCCTGTAATGTCGCAATAAGAGCTATGGCCATAAGCGTATTAGAAATTACCATTTTCATAACATTTCGATTTTGAATTATAACTTATACTTAGCCCTCTATTAACGAGCATGAAGTTATGAGTAGCCACCTAGCAAATCAATAACTACATGTAGTCATTTTTTGGTGCCAAGCATCCAGAACAGAAAAGATAGGATCTAATTCTTGAGATCTAAAAGCGGTTTAAAACGGCACCTTTTTCGCGTTAGGCTTTTTATTTTCAACACTATCTGGCAAAGTTATTGTTTACCTTAACCCGTTCTTATGTGGTCAGAAAGACCCTGCTCTTATCAACTGGCATTACTTTCTTTTTCTACCTATAACCCAGTAAGATAAAGCGCAAATACTTAATGAATAAACTATACCAGCTAAAAGCATCTTTCGCTATCTGGCTACAAAAACAAAAATCCGCATCAACGAAGGACAGAATTACTGAGTTTTTATTGTTGGCCAAAAAAGGTGGCTTATATCTCTTGCTCTTTTTCTTTGTATTTTATCTTGCCGT
>JAQBOT010000489.1 GCA_028287885.1 Pedobacter sp. | reverse complement strand
TTCGTTATGTTTTGGGCAATTTGGGTTAAGTAAGCGGAAGTATTCTTTTCTTCCACCAAACACTGCTCCAATAGCATTTCTGCCTGCTTAAGTTCAAGTTCTACCGCTATTTGATGCAACACTTCATAACTCGCAATCTTGTAGTGCTCAATCAGCTGCGCAGCATAAATGATGGCTGCATCACGCATAGCTGTACCAGGCTCATTCTTCTTTATCAGGTTGTTGGACTTCTCCGTTAATGCTGCAACCACTTCGCATGCGGCACCTACAGCCTTCCTGTCAAGAGATTTTAATATCTGCTCCAACCGGGTGATGTGTGATTCTGCTTCCGTAGATGGAGCATCCAATGCGGTCCTAAGTTCGTCTGCAAAGGCTGATATTGACAATGCGACGAAACACTTCATGAACTTCTTTTCGGCATCATACAGGTTGGAAGTACGTTCCATAAAGAAGTCTAGTAATCCAGTATTTGCAATTTGATCTGCCATAAAACGATATATTCTCAAATAAATTTAAAAACAATGATTTAAATATTAAGGTTTTAGAAGCGAAATATTTCGTTTGAAAGCGCCCATTAATATGAAGCAAAGTGCAGGCATCCTGTTGTACAGATTCAAAGATCAGAGAACCGAAATCTTCCTTGTGCATCCAGGCGGCCCGTTTTTTAAAAACAAAGACGCCGGTGCCTGGACAATACCTAAGGGTGAGCCGGAAGGCGAGGAGCCGCTGATGCAAACGGCCTTGCGGGAGTTTCGAGAAGAAACAAGCTACCTTCCCGAAGGCTTTCCTATCGAGCTTCATCCAATAACCCAAAAAGGTGGGAAGCGGGTGACCTGTTGGGCGATAGAAGGCGACCTTGATCCTGATCACCTGATTAGCAATACCTTTGATTTGGAGTGGCCTCCGAAGTCCGGCAGAATTCAAGCTTTCCCTGAAATTGATAAGGGTGCCTGGTTTAGCCTCGAAGAGGCAGCGAAAAAGATCAACCAAATGCAGATTTCTTTTATAGAAGAACTTCGAAATATGTAAGTTTGTAAACACATACATTCATATGAAACAACTACTTATAGCTTTTGCATTTATCGCAACTTCGTTTGCTTCATTCGCCCAGGTACAGCCTGTAAATCTTCCAAATGCAGTGTTCTACAGAGCAAATGGCAGCAAACTGTCTACAATGGAGTTTCCAAAGACTAAGAAGTCGCTGATTATTTTCTTTGATGCAACTTGTCCGCATTGCCAGCGTGTTGTCGCGAACTTATCAAAACAAAGCAGCAAATTAAGCAAAGTGAACTTGTACCTGATCTCTCAGGATGAGTTCCGTTCTATTAATTACTTCATGACTAATTTTGGCAAACCATTGCTTACGATGAAGAATGTTACTGTTCTTAGAGACGGCTACTTCGTTTTCATACCTGTTTTCCATCCCAAACAATATCCTTCCTTGTACTTGTATGGAACAGACCGCAAGCTGATCTTTTTCTCTAGTGATGAAAATGATGTAGCTAAATTTCTCTCCCTAATGAAAGCTTAAACAAGCTGTTCTTTTGGTTTTGTGAGATAATAAACCGGAATTCCTGCAAGCATAATAACCACGCCCCAGCCACAAGTACTTGTCTTGGTTAGTAAAAGTGAGACACATATTGCTGTCGCGATGATGATATAGAATGCAGGCAGTACAGGATATCCAAAAGCTTTATACGGGCGTTCTGCGTCTGGCATTTTACGTCTCAGAATAAATATCCCATATATGGTCAGTATATAGAAAATGATAACGATAATCATTACATAGTCAAGCAGATCACCATACTTACCGGTTAGACACAGTGCAGATGCCCAAATGCATTGAAACCAAAGGGCCCATGCTGGCACACTTGCCTTATTCAGTAGCGCAGCCTTTTTAAAGAACAAGCCGTCGTTTGCCATTGTATAGTAAACCCGCGCACCTGCCATAATTAGACCATTGTTGCAGGCAAAGGTTGATACCATGATCATCAAGGCGATAATTAGCGTCCCTGTATTTCCGAATATATGTTCAGCGGCAACAACTGCAACGCGATCTGACTTTGCGAATGCGATTTCATTCAATGGCATAACGGCCAGGTACATCAGATTCGCCAGGATATAGATGATGGTTACAATGAAAGTCCCCAGAAATAGGCTAAGACCGACATTACGCTTCGGGTTCTTAATTTCCCCTGCAATAAAGGTTACACCATTCCATGCATCACTGGAGAACAAAGATCCCACCATGGCAGCAGATACTGCCGCCATCAAGGTTGTTCCTGCAACCGGCACCCAGTTGCCTGTGCTTTTTATAAAAGAGCGTGTGCTCCAGGCGTCCGCCCAATTTGCATTCCATATTTCTGCCTTCGCACCAAGCGTCAAACCGAATCCAATTAATCCGAATAAAGAAACAATCTTAATGATTGTAAGGGAGGTCTGGAGAAACTTTCCATTCTTCACACCCCTGCTATTGATATAGGTAAGCAGAATGATTGTTACAATTGACACCAGCTGTGCTGCGTTCAACTTAAATGACCCAAGTTCAAATAGTATGTTCTCATCGCTAAGGGGCTCATATAAATAGGCCGCAAACTTTGCAAAGGCCACACCAACCGCGGCAATTGTTCCGGTTTGTATAACGGCGAAAAAGCTCCAACCATATAAAAATGCGATCAACTTATTGTACGCTTCCTTAAGGTAAACATACTGTCCGCCTGCTTTTGGAAACATGGCACTAAGTTCTCCATAACTTACAGCCGCAATAACAGTAATTAGGCCCGAAAGAACCCAGATCATGGTCAGCCAGCCTGCAGACCCCACCTGCCTTACAATGTCTGCACTTACAATGAAAATACCGGAACCGATCATTGAACCCACAACCAGCATGGTGCCATCCAGTAGGCCGAGTTCTCTTTTAAACGAATGATCTTGTGTTTCCTGTTCCATAATTTGATTGTAAAGGTTAGTAGTTGCGGCTAAGATATTTAAAATACCGAATATTTAAACAGACGGGCCGGCAATCAGAAGCCTTATTATTTGGTAATGTCAGAAACTGGCTTATTTTTGTATATCTGTCTACCCAATAATCTAACCAAATACAAATCTTTATGGAGTTTTTACAAAACAATCTTATCTACATGATTCCGATTTTCGGGCTTGTAGGAATCCTTTTTATGGCAATCCAGAGCGCATGGGTGACGAAACAAGATGCGGGTGACGAAAACATGCTAGAACTCGCCGGGCACATTGCCGACGGCGCAATGGCATTCTTAAAAGCGGAATGGAAAATTCTCTCTTACTTTGTTGTTATTGCCGGATCACTGCTTGCCTGGTCGGGCACTATGAAAGGAAGTCCTGAAAACCCAATTCACTCTTCCCCAGTAATTGCAATTTCCTTTTTACTTGGTGCAGTATTTTCTGCCCTTGCCGGCTACTTGGGTATGCGAATAGCAACAAAAGCGAATGTTAGAACGACTCAGGCAGCACGTACCAGCTTAGCAAAAGCGCTTAGCGTTTCATTTACCGGCGGTACTGTAATGGGCTTTGGCGTAGCCGGACTCGCTATTCTCGGCCTCGGCGGCTTGTTCATCATTTTATATCACGCCTTTGTGCCTGAAGGCTCGTCGGCCTCAGGTGTTGACATGAAGAAAACCATAGAGGTGCTTGCCGGCTTTTCTCTTGGAGCGGAAAGCATTGCGCTATTCGCCAGGGTTGGCGGCGGTATTTATACCAAGGCAGCAGACGTAGGTGCCGACCTGGTTGGAAAGGTCGAAGCTGGTATACCGGAAGATGACGTACGTAACCCGGCTACCATTGCCGACAATGTTGGAGACAACGTAGGCGACGTTGCTGGTATGGGTGCCGATTTATTTGGCTCTTATGTAGCAACCATCCTTGCGACGATGGTTCTGGGACAAGAAATTAAGTCGGATGATAATTATGGCGGAATGGGCCCTATCCTCCTACCCATGCTTATTGCTGGTCTTGGTTTAATCTTCTCCATTATCTCTTCTTGGTTTGTTAAAATCTCAAAAGAAACAGACAGTGTACAGCGTGCCCTTAATTTTGGCAACTGGCTTTCCATCATTTTAACTGCAGTGGCTGCTTACTTTGCCGTCCATCTGCTACTTCCAGACACCATGTCCATCAGAGGTTTCCAATTCAGCTCTGCAAACGTTTACTATTCTATTGTTGTAGGCTTAATCGTTGGAACGCTGATGAGCTTGATAACGGAATATTATACAGCCATGGGCAAACGTCCGGTACGCTCCATCATCAGTCAATCCTCAACCGGCCATGCTACCAATATCATCGGGGGCTTGTCGGTAGGTATGGAATCAACTGTATTACCTATTCTTGTTTTAGCTTCAGGAATCTATGGCTCTTATCATTTCGCCGGTTTCTATGGTGTTGCTATTGCTGCAGCAGGCATGATGGCTACAACAGCTATGCAGCTTGCCATCGATGCTTTCGGGCCTATAGCTGATAATGCAGGAGGAATTGCCGAAATGAGCGGCTGTCCAAAAGAAGTTCGTGAACGTACAGACAATCTGGATGCTGTGGGAAACACAACAGCCGCTACGGGAAAGGGCTTTGCCATTGCTTCCGCAGCACTTACCTCACTTGCTTTGTTTGCAGCCTTCGCCGGGATCTCCGGAATAACCTCCATCGACATCTATAAAGCAAATGTACTTGCCGGATTGTTTGTGGGTGGCATGATACCTTTCATCTTCTCATCACTCTGTATATCGGCCGTTGGAAGAGCAGCTATGGCGATGGTACAAGAAGTACGGAGGCAGTTTAGAGAGATTCCCGGCATTATGGAGTATAAAGCCAAGCCAGAATATGAAAAGTGCGTAGCAATCTCAACCGAAGCTTCCATCCGCGAAATGATGTTGCCAGGTGCCATTGCATTGATCGTCCCAATAATTGTAGGTTTCACTTTTGGTCCTGAAGTCTTAGGCGGACTACTTGCCGGTGTTACCGTTTCCGGCGTGTTAATGGGACTTTTCCAGTCGAATGCAGGAGGTGCATGGGATAATGCTAAGAAATCTTTCGAGAAAGGCGTTATGATCGATGGCGTTATGCAATTCAAAGGTTCTGAAGCACATAAGGCCTCTGTGACCGGTGATACTGTCGGAGATCCATTCAAAGATACCTCTGGACCTTCCATGAATATCCTAATTAAGCTAATGTCAATCGTTTCTTTAATCATAGCACCGCATATTGCAGTTGGCGGAATGTCAAGTAGCCAAACACAGATAAAAAAAGAAATAAAGATCATCAAGTCCAGGGATGCAAGCGGAGTTGTAACGACAGATACGCTAATTAACCGTACAGACACCTTAAAAAAGCAGTAAATACGGCGAATTTGTTACGCAGAAAAGGGATTAGGCATCAAATTGACTTTTACTTTTAGAGATTTTTAATTAGGTTTGGGCTCTAAATTAGCAATTAGACACATAAACTAATTTTATTGAAACACACTAACTAAACCTTATTCTATGTTATTTAAAAAATCGATAGACTCTCTTATTCAGGAGTCTACTGAGAGTGGCGAAGGTACGCTTAAGCGGACGCTTGGTGTTGGAAACTTAATTGCCTTGGGTATAGGTGCAATTATCGGCGCGGGTTTGTTCGTTAGAACTGCGGCAGCGGCCGCAGACCATTCTGGTCCAGCAGTTACGCTTTCCTTTATCCTTGCTGCTGTTGGTTGCGCACTCGCTGGATTGTGCTATGCAGAATTCGCTTCAATGATCCCGATTGCAGGTAGTGCTTATACCTATTCTTACGCAACCATGGGTGAAATGGTGGCCTGGATTATTGGATGGGATTTGGTGCTTGAATACGCAGTGGGTGCAGCAACGGTTGCAATTGCCTGGTCTGAGTACCTTAACAAGCTTCTCGAGAACTTTGGGATGCGGATTCCATACGAATACTGCCACTCTCCTTTTCAGACTTCTATGGCAGGCGTAGATGGTCTAGGTGGGGTTCATGGGATCATTAATCTTCCTGCCTTAATCATCGTTGCCTTATTAACATTTGTCCTAATACGTGGTACGCAAGAATCTGCTTCTTTAAACGGGATCATCGTTATCCTGAAAGTCGCTATCGTAATTCTTTTCATCGCACTTGGATGGGGATACATGAACCCAGCAAACCACACACCTTATATCCCAGTTAACGTTGGTGAGGTAGCCTATGGTAAAGGCGAGATCGGCTTTATGGATTTCTTTACCAATCACTTTGGGAAGTATGGTTACTCCGGTATCATTGCAGGAGCTGGCGTTGTTTTCTTCGCTTTCATTGGTTTTGATGCTGTATCTACAGCAGCTCAGGAAGCTAAAAACCCAAGTAAGGACATGCCAATCGGAATCCTTGTTTCCTTAGCAATCTGTACTGTATTGTACGTATTATTCGGACATGTATTAACTGGTGTTGCCAACTACACAGAATTCACAGCAGCTGGTAAAGAAGCCTCCGTAGCCTATGCAATCGAGACTTATATGCATAACTACCAATGGTTGTCGACTTTAGTTACGGTGGCTATTTTGATGGGCTTTTCGTCTGTAATCTTAGTTATGCTTTTGGGACAATCAAGGGTATTCTTTTCTATGTCAAAAGACGGATTGGTACCTAAAGTATTCTCAGCGGTACACCCTAAATTTCAAACACCTTACAAATCAAACTTAATCTTCCTTGTATTTGTCGGCTTATTCGCCGCTTTTGTTCCAGGCGATGTGGTTGGTGATATGACAAGTATCGGTACTTTGTTTGCATTTGCTCTTGTATGTATTGGTGTTTTGGTGTTGCGTAAAACGGATCCAAACCGTGAAAGACCTTTCAAAACACCTTTTATGCCTTTTGTTCCAATCTTGGGTGCAGCCGTATGTATTCTTATGATGATCGGTTTAGGTAAGCACAACTGGGAGCGTTTGCTTGTATGGATGGCAATTGGTTTCGTCATCTACTTTTTATATAGCCGCAAGAATTCTATCGTACGAAAAAACCATTTAAATAAGGGATTATAAACCCGAACATAATAAGCAAAGGCCATCCAAAAGATGGCCTTTTTTTTGTTCCTGTAATCTGTAAATTTATACCTTTGCGCAAAAACAAACCATGCTCTTTCACTTCAATTTAAGCCAGATCCTTTCTACCACAATGGTGCTCTTTGCAATTATTGACATCCTTGGATCGATACCAATTGTGATTGAACTACGTAAAAAGGCCGGGCATATCCAGTCAGAGAAAGCATCTATAGTTGCAACCGTTCTCATGATCATATTTCTGTTCGCAGGTGAAGGGCTATTGAAGTTTATCGGACTTGATGTTGCCTCCTTTGCGATAGCCGGATCTATTGTTATTTTCGCTATTGCGATGGAGATGGTGCTTGGACTTACGCTCTTTAAAGAGGAAGC
>JAQBOT010000422.1 GCA_028287885.1 Pedobacter sp. | reverse complement strand
TTGTTTTTTCCGAATCTGGAAGAAGCATCCCGCCTTACAGTACCAGAAAGAAGGTAGCGATCATTATAAGCATAGTTCAGTTTAGCGAAAACGGAATTGGTTGCTGTACGCGATGCAATTCCACTGTTGGTTTGGGCACCATCTCCTGCATTGATATAGCGATAGTCTAAAGCTTCTATTAAAAAATTCTCTCGTTTGGCGCCTAATGATTCATTGATGCTTTCTTTAGATTCGATACCTGCAAGCGCATTAATATTGTGTTTGTTAATAATAATGGTGTAGTTGACTGTGTTAGACCATATCCAATCCTTGTTGTAGTCTGATGAAGTATTTAAAATATTTTTATCAACAGAGCGATCGCCTTCCCTCCATTTTGGTTCAAATGCAGAGACGAACCCATTACGGTAATTGATGCTATAGTTAGACCTTAGTAACAGATTCTTAACTGGTTCAGCCTCTACGTACATATTACCGAAAATACGCCACTGCTCACTTCTGTTGTCCCTGATTTGATCCAGGAGCCGTACCGGATTGGGTTTGTCTCCTATACCTTGTGTCGGACCAGCATAGCCTCCATTAATATCATAAACTGGAATGATCGGGTGTTGCGCTATGGTTAGTTCTTCAATACCGGCAGGTTTAAGTTTTTCATTCCATTTACTCAAATTTAAATTTTGTCCTATTCTTAAACGATTATCCAGATAACTGTAGTCCGAATTTAAACGGCCATTGATACGTGTAAAATTTGTGTATTTGACCAATCCATCCTGATCGAAATAATTGAGTGAAAAAGCTGATCCACCATTTTTGGAACCTTTAGCAACGGTTAAATTGTAGCTTTGTTGCACAGCGGTTTTATATACCTGATCAGCCCAATTGGTGTCACCCGAACGGATGGTTTTCTTTTGATCGATAAACTCCGGAATTACTGGTACATCGCCATTCCCATATAAGTCGTGGTTAGGCTTTATCCCGTCATTTTTATACGCAGTCCAATAGGTTTCACCCCACTGTTGTGCATTCAGCATTTGTATTCCGGTATGGTAAGCCTGTGTAGTAAGCTGCGCATCGAAATCCACCGTTAACTGATCCTTTTTACCTCGTTTTGTAGTGATAATAATTACCCCGTTGGCTGCCTGCGTACCGTAAATTGAGGCAGATGCAGCATCTTTTAGAATCTGTATAGATTCGACATCATTGGGATTCAATAGGGTAGCAATATTGTCGCGCGTTTGAACACCATCAATGACGTACAGTGGCGTACCATTATTGATGGTAGTAATTCCGCGGATGCCGATACCTGTACCAACACCTCCGGGTGTTCCGTTGTTTGTGACGTTAACGCCTGGCACGCGCCCCTGAAGTGTTGAAATGATGTTCCCAGTTGGAATATTTTGAACATCTTTCATGTTAACGACCGAGACAGCACCAGTTAGATCTTTTTTCCTTTGGGTCTGGTATCCTGTCACAACCACCTCATCCAGTCCTTTTGAATCGGATTGTAGGGAGACATCAATTCTTGTTCTGTTGTTTACTGCAATTTCTTGACTCACAAAGCCGATGTAAGAGATCACGAGTACAGGGTTGTTTCCTGGGACGGATAGCACATACTGGCCCTGGCTGTTTGTGCTGGTACCAGTTTTGGTTCCTTTGACCAAAACGCCGACGCCAATTAATGTCTCTCCTTTGTTGTCCGTTACCGTCCCGGTAACCGTAATATTGTTTTGTGCGCGCAGGTTATGATAAAAAAGGCACATCATCAGGAGCAGTAGAAAATATTTTATTTTCATTTCCTTGTAGGTATTATAGTGAATGGTAAATATTTGGTTAATTAGATTGCGTACTTTTTTACGCTAGGGCGGTAAAGACTCTGGTTTGTTCATGATGTAGGTTTTAAATTATATTTGGTTTTTTAGTCTTATTAGGAGGGTGTCATGCACACCATTTTCGTTTCCAAATGAACCGATCAAAGTCAAACTTGGAATATTCTGGACAGGCGCCGGACTTGGTTGTGATAAAAGCACCCATTGCGACAGCATAATCTAAAGTAATGTCAAGAGGCTCGCCCGAAAGCTTCATGGCTAAGAATGCAGCAAGAAAGGAATCGCCACTTCCGATGGTATCCGCAACGCTGATACTATATGCGGGATATTCATAGGTTAGATTTTTATTGTAGTAGGTTGCACCATGTGCCCCCTTTGTGATTAGGATTTCATCCATACCGAACTTGCTGAAGATCGCTTCAATGCAATCCAATTCCAAGGGATAATTGATGTCGTTCCATTCTGCGATCAAACCAAGTTCGGCGGTATTTAATTTCACTAGGTTTGCCCTTTTAAGCAAATGCGAGACAAATTCAGGGCTGTAATGTGGAGCGCGTAGGTTGACATCAAACACTGTATAATGTGCACGGTCTAACATGCTATGTAAGGTTGAGCGCGAAACATCGTTTCTTGAAGCTAGACTACCAAAGACAAATGCATCTGATCTTGCAATCAATTCGGCCATTCCATCGTCCCACTTGATGTAATCCCAAGCAACAGGTGCTACAATTTCATAACTCACTTCATTATCGTCATTAATAGAAGCCAGTACTTGACTAGTTTCATGTTTATCATCGATCTGAACCAGCTCCGCTTCTACGCCTATTCGATTTAGAAAATCCAACAAATCTTTTCCAGGCTTATCATTTCCGATGCTACTAATCAAATGACTTTGTAGTCCTAACTTATGAAGGTGGTAAGCGACATTCATCGGTGCGCCACCCGGTCTTTTTAATCCTGGCAAATTGTCCCAAAGGATCTCTCCAAAACATACCACCGATTTTATTTCTGAAAAGCTCATACGCCTATACTATTAATTAATGCATGACTAAATTGGACCCAATCTGTTCCAAGGACTTGCCCTTTGTTTCGGGCATTACCTTCCAAACAAAAAGTAACTGAAGCAGCATCATGCCCGCGAAAAAGAAGAAAGTAGTGGCTCCACCCAGCGTTTCTGCGAAATATGGAAAACTAAAAGCGATAATTGCCGCCATGATCCAATGCGTGGAGCTACCAAGTGTCTGACCTTTTGCACGAACTGAATTCGGGAAAATTTCGGAGATGAATACCCAAATTACAGCTCCCTGAGAGAAGGCAAAGAATGCGATGAATAACATGATATACGCAGGTATCGCAAATCCGGCAAAGTTCTTTGTATAAAAGGTAAATCCAACAAGGAAAAGAGAAGCAATTAATCCGAAGGAGCCCACTAACATAAGCACGCGCCTGCCAATCCTGTCAATGAAATTGATGGCAATTAAAGTGAAAATGAAGTTAATTAAACCAATGCCAACGGTTGAAAGCAGAGACGAGTGCGCACCAAGGCCGGCCATTTCAAAAATGCGAGGCGCGTAATAAATGATTGCGTTGATTCCAGAAACTTGGTTAAATAAGGCAAAAAGTATAGCTAACATTACCGGAGTCCGGTACTTTTTGCTGAAGAGATTCTCTTCATTCCCTGAAGTAGATTTAAGTGCAGAATTTTGGATTGCAACGAGCTCCTCCTCACAATTAAGCGGATTGATAACTCTAAGTATCTTCAAAGCACTTTCAGTAGCTCCTTTCTTTAATATAAGCCATCTTGGGCTTTCTGGTATAAAGTAGATAAGTACGAAAAATAGGAAGGAAGGAAATGCCTGAACCCCGAGCATCCATCTCCATGACGATTCACAAGCCTGACTAATCAAGTAGTTCGACAGGTATGAAATTAAGATCCCCAAAACAACGTTGAACTGGAATAAACCGACAAGCCGTCCCCGTTTGTGTGCAGGAGAAATTTCAGATATATAAATTGGAGCAGTTACCGATGAAATTCCGACACCAAGTCCACCAAGAAATCTGAATGTAAGAAAAACATGCCAATCACCTGCTAAGGCTGTACCAATAGAAGAAAGTAGATAAGCGATGGCAACGAAATACAGTGTGTTTTTTCGACCAAAATGATCCGAAGGCTTCGAGCCGATGAGAGAACCGATTACTGTTCCTATAAGTGCTATAGAAATTGTAAAACCATGTTCAAAAGATGACAGTTGCCAAAACTGCTGTATCGATTTTTCAGCTCCGGAAATAACAGCTGTATCGAATCCAAAAAGGAAGCCTCCCAGGGCTACGACCATGGACCAGGCCAGGACGGAATATTTTTTCATACAAATGGTTTTATATTGGTTACTGATCGCAAATTAGATCAAACTCAAAGGGAATGATATCAAAATCGTTTCTAAAACCTACAAATTTCAACTCGGGATTAAACCCTTGATTTCCATACCATTATAGGAATTCTAGAAGTATGAGAATTAACAGAGTTTCATTTTTGAATCATGAAACCTTAGGTTTTGATACATGTACAGCCCATGCATCTTTAGATCAACTTTAGCAACATTTTAGTTATAGAAGCCTTTTCTATATATTTAGATAATTCTGCTGATACAATTATTAACCAATATTCTATCTATCTCTACAATCAGCGTTATACTACCATGAAGACCATTTGTTGTCCACTAAACAGAATTATCCTACTAATCCTTGCGTCAGTCAACCTCCTAAGTTGTCAAAAGCAGAAGGAAAACTCCAGATATAGTATTGGCTTTTCCCAATGTATTGGGTCTGACTTGTGGCGGCAAACCATGCTAGAAGAAATAAAAATGGAGTTGTCGTTCCATCCTGGTGCCAAGTTGATATATGCAGATGCGAATGGCAATAGTAAACTTCAGCAGAGACAGGCAGGAGATTTGATCGATGAAGGAATTGATATCTTGATCATATCCCCAAACGAGGCCCAACCCCTAACACCCATTGTGGAGGAGGCATACAATAAAGGAATACCAGTCATTATAATTGATAGGAAAACTGCATCTTCAGCCTATACAGCTTATGTAGGCGCGGACAACTTTCAAGTTGGAAAACTGGCGGGCCAGTACGCTGGACAGGTGCTTAAAGGGAAGGGAAACATAGTAGAAGTCATGGGACTTCCGGGATCCTCGCCCACAATCGAGCGGCAGCGTGGATTCAGTGAAGGATTAAAGAAGTACCCAGGCATTACTATTACAAATCAGATATACGGGAACTGGTTAAAAAAAGATACAGAGGAGCAATTATCTAAGATCAAGACTTCCTTAACAGGTGTCGATGCCATTTTTGCACATAATGACCAGATGGCATCGGGGAGCAGGAAAGTTCTGAACACCCTCCACTTGAAAAAACCAATTAAAGTTATCGGAATTGATGCCTTACCTGGCCAGGGAGGTGGTTTGGAGATGGTAGCCCAAAGAATTTTAACGGCAAGCGTTCTTTATCCAACTGGAGGAAAAGAGGCGATTAACACCGCTTTTAAAATCCTGAACAAGGAAACATTTTCCAGGGACAATATATTACAGTCTCTTGTTATTGATTCCACGAATGTGGAACTAATGAAACTTCAATGGAACAAATTTAGGAGCCAGCAGAAAGATATAGAACGTCAGGGAAGCCTGCTTGAAGAACAAAAGTTACTCTTCAAAAACCAGCAGATCGTGCTTAATATCATTGTAATTACACTTGTACTTTCAGTTGTATTTGGTAGCCTTGCACTCTATGCATTCTTGGAAAATAAAAAAATCAACAAAGATCTAGAGGCAAATAATGTTCAGATACTAAATCAGCGTAATCAGCTAATAGAGATGTCAAAAAAAGCAGAAGCCGCCACGGAAGCTAAGCTGAACTTTTTTACTAATATGTCTCATGAATTCCGCACTCCACTTACACTAATTCTATCCCCACTGGAAGATCTTCTACAGAATCAGAAGATTAAGCCTGAGGCGGAAAAACACCTAAATCTAATTCACAAGAATGTCTATAGACTACTAAGGCTCATTAATCAGCTGATCGATTATAGAAAGATTGAACATGATAAAATGATCTTAAGGGTTTCTCAGAACAATATTGTCGCCTTCTTAAATGACATTCTTGAAAGCTTCCAATATAGTGCAAAGAAAAAGAACATCGATATCAGGCTGGTTACAGATTCTCAGACAATCAAGGTATGGTTTGATGTTAATATGCTCGACAAAGTTATATTCAATCTATTGTCTAACGCCTTAAAGTTTACTCCGGAAAATGGAGTTATTTGTGCAGAAATCAGTCATGATTCAGAATTCGTAATGCTCTCGATCAAAGATAATGGGCCAGGAATCAGTCCAGCAGAGATCGATCATGTTTTCGACCATTTTTATCAAGCCGAGACGAATTCTGCAAAAGGATCTGGACTTGGGTTATCCTTATCAAAGGAATTGATGACTCTGCATCATGGTAACATTAAAGTCGAAAGTGCAAAGAATCATGGAACTAAGTTCAGCATCCAACTTCAACTGGGAGATGGTCACTTTTCTGATCAAGAGAAATTAAAAGGCAAAGTCAATAAAGACTTCCTTTATGAAGACGCAAAAATCTATACAACCGGGCTTAATGACACACCTGAGATTAGAGAGCCCGAATCATTTAGGTTCAATCAAGAATCAGTGTTAATTATTGAAGATAATACTGATTTACTAAACTACCTCGGTAGCAAATTAGAGGCGGATTATGAAGTATTTCTTGCAGACACCGGTGAAAAAGGTCTTTCATCGGCTTATGAACAAGTACCAGACTTGATCATATCTGACCTGGTTCTTCCCGGATCTTCTGGCCGTTGGGTTACGGAACGACTGAAGTCTGATATCCGGACCTCACATATTCCAATTATTCTTTTGTCGGCACACGGTAGTCTTGAGCAGCAAATTCATGGGATGGAAAGCATGGCTGATGCTTATATAGTAAAACCTTTCAATTACACTTATCTGTTAGCAACGGTGAACAGTCTATTAAAGAACCGTACGCTACTCAAAAGCCACTACGTTAGCGATATCAGCAGTCCAGGTAAACATCTAATTTCAAAAAGTCTTGACAGAAAATTCATAAATGACTTTTCGGGTATCGTAGAGCAGAACCTTTCAAATGAAAATTTTCGCGTCGATGAAATCAGCAGAGAAATTGGGATCTCAAGAGTTCAATTTTATAGAAAAGTCAAAGCGCTATTAGATTGCAGTGTTACCGATTACATAATGAACAGGAGATTAAAAAAAGCGAAGTACTTGTTGATCAATGGAAAACATAGTATTTCTGAGATTACCTATATGGTAGGCTTTTCTTCTCCTAACTATTTTTCTACAGTCTTCAAGTCTAAATATGGAATGCGTCCGAGCGAATTTAAAAAGAGCCAACATTCAGTATAGGATTTTCCAAGATGTAGGAAATTTTGAAAGCTAACACTTCGCCTTTTTCAAAGTTCCATTGCCTAAATATTAATCTCTACTTGCTAAATATGCCTGGTCTTGATACTTTCTGCCTTAGATCAATCTTCAAGGTTTGCGATCGGCATGATTTCAAGCATACAACATACCGAAATTCGGTTTAAATCTACTTACAGAAAACATTTTTATTGCGAAGGTTTAGTTTGTTCGACAGAAGAACATTTACTATTCAGAATGCTTACAATGGCATATCGTTTGCTGAAATACTGAAGATATATTCATATTAATCAATCATTTAACTCCTATTATTATGAAAATTATTAGCAGAAAAGTTCACGCGGTAATAGACTACGTCGTGGGCGTATTGTTAATTGCAGCGCCTTGGATCTTTAAGTTTTCAGACATTCAGGCTGCAAAATGGACAGCAATTGTGGTTGGTGTTTTGATCCTGGTTATGTCAATGATTACGGATTATGAAGGTGGAGGTAAGAAAATGTTGTCTATGGGCACTCACCTTACTATGGATGTAATTGCAGGTATTTTCCTGGCTGCCTCTCCATGGCTATTCGGATTCAGCGACGAAGTTTATGTACCTCACCTGATTGTCGGAATCTTGGAAATTGGAGCCGGATTAATGACGGAACGAGCTTCTCAGCACAGCTCCGGACATATTGACGGTGGAATTCGGACCGCACATTAAGGATCCAAAGCTTTAAGGCATAAAAAAAACCCTTGTAATTGCAATTACAAGGGTTTTTATGTTAATGTGTGCACTCGAAGGGAGTCGAACCCCTAACCTCCTGATCCGTAGTCAGGTGCTCTATCCAATTAAGCTACGAATGCATTTCCGTATCGCTAGCGGACTGCAAAAGTAATGCTTGGAATTGGATTT
>JAQBOT010000402.1 GCA_028287885.1 Pedobacter sp. | reverse complement strand
ATTTAAGTTTAGTATTTAAAACTACTAAAAGGTTAACACAAAGCAAATTACTTTTCACCCAAGCCCTAGGAAGGTTTTTCGCCAAAAAAAACACCCGGTCGTTAAACCGGGTGTCCTTAATATATGTAATATCAATTATTTCATTTGAAGCCAATCGGCCATCACCTGCATACTCTCTTCTTTTACGAAGTCGTAGGTTTCATTCTTTTTGATCTTATCCCCTTTTTTAACTGGGGCAAGTCCTCTCGCCACACGCAGCTCGTTTGTTTTTGCAAGTGATTTGGCTTCAAGACTATCTCGTTCTGCTTTAAGCTTAGTCTCATTCAAACTCACCGAATTCTCTTTATCTCTGCTCTTCATATCGGCGATTTCCTGTTGAAGAATCTTATAATCCAAAGAGTTTTGCATTCTTTGCTGATGAAGCTTAACCAAGTTCGCTTTTACTGGCGCCAAATTTTGCACAGGTATAAAATTAGAGCGCGGAACAACATCAAAAGGTAATGCCGATGGTTCTGTATCCTCACCAATCTTATCCAATGGATATACCGAAGGAAACACAATATCAGGCATCACGCCTTTATGCTGGGTACTACTACCATTCACCCGGTAAAACTTAGCCATTGTTAAATTGATCTGACCCAATTGAGGCGTCGCATCTTTACCATCTGGTGTGCCTCTTACTGTTGCACCTTTGTTGATCAAACTTGCCAGCCTTTGCAGCATGGACGGATTCAATAGCTTATTCAAGTCAATAGACGACTGAACTGTACCTTTACCATAGGTTTGTGTTCCAAGGATAATTCCTCTTCCGTAATCCTGGATAGCGCCGGCAAAGATCTCCGAAGCTGATGCACTTAGTCTGTCTACCATAACACCGAATGGACCGGCCCAGGCAACACCTGCATTCGTATCTTCACTTACATCAATTCTTCCTTTTAGGTCCTTCACCTGCACAACAGGTCCATGGTCAATAAACAAACCGGTAAGATCGATGGCCTCAACCAAAGAACCCCCACCATTTGAGCGTAGGTCCATCACAATTGCATCTACCTTATCCCTGTTCTTTAAAGTATCTATCAGAAGCCTCACATCGCGTGTTGTGCTTTTGTAGTTCGGATCCCCCGCATTTGCCGCTTTGAAGTCGGCATAAAAAGCAGGAACAGTAATAATTCCAATCTTCATCGGCTTTCCGTTAGAGACGATTGATTTCACCTCTTTCTTGGCACTTTGATCTTCCATGATAATCTTCTCGCGGACAAGAGAAATGATCACTGGTTTAGCCGATAACTCTTGGCCAACCGGAATGATTTTCAAGCGTACTGTAGTTCCTTTAGGTCCTTTAATCTTCGCTACAGAATTCTCAATCCTCCAGCCAATAATATCTTCAAACTCGCCGCTACCCTGAGCAACGCCGATAATGCGATCTCCAGTACTTAACAATTTACTTTTAAAAGCTGGCCCACCCGGGATGATCTCCTCAATCTTAACAACTTCGTTTTCCAGGCGTAACCGTGCACCTATACCGTCAAATGATCTCGCCATATCTTCATTAAACGCAACTGCATTTGATGGATTGAAATAATTTGTATGCGGATCGATGGTTTCAGTGAAAGCATCCATGATGCTTTGAAAAACATCCTGGTTGTTGATCTTACCAACTTGCGACTTCAGGTTCTGATACCTTTTTGTAAGGGTCTCTACGTTTTTAGCCTCCGATGTTCCTGCAATCTCCAGGTTGATCAGTTCGTATTTTACACGCTTTTGCCAAATATTGTTCAGCTCAGTACTGCTGCTAATCCAAGGCATTTTCTCCCTGTCATACACGTAGGTATCATTCTGATTGAAATTGTATTTCTTGTTGATCTGCGATAAAGAGAAATTAATCCATTCATTATATCTTTTCAGATAAACATTGAATATGTAAAAGGGCGCACTAAGGTCACCATTACGAAAATCATCATCCAAAGTACTACGGTACTTTTCAAAATCCTTAATATCGGAGCTCAGAAAATAATACTTTGAAGGATCTAAAGCTTTTATATACTTATCTAAAATCAAAGAGGAAATGGAATCGTTGATTTTGATCTTCTTGTAGTTATAATTTTCTATCAGTGCCACAACCTCCTTACATACCAATCCCTGCTGTTCGTCAGGCTTGATATTAGGGATCCCTTCAACCAATGGTTGTTGTTTCGGCGTAGCACTACATGCAAGCACCGCAGCTGTGAAGGTCACCAATAAGATTCTTTTTAACATCTCTTTAAATTTTTTAAATTCCATTTGTATTTACCAGCAACCAATATGATACCAATTTTTGATATTCACAAAAAGAGACGTAAATAATACGTCTCTTTTCTGTAAAATGTTCTCCTGACTTAAAACTATAGTTTTTTTGAGTTCGAGTGCGAAGCGATTTGGTTTCTAGCGTATGTTAATTGAGAACGAAAACGGGTGTTATTTGTTGTCTTCGCATACAGTTCAGCCTTGTTTAAGTCCTTGTTTGCTAATGTATATTGCTTCTTCCGGATTTTTACAGTGGCAATTCCAAGCATGGATTCCATATAGCTGTTGTCGCTTTTAAGCTGTCGGGCAAGTATCCCCTGTTGGGTAGAAAACCACAAAGCTTGCGTCAGCTTGTCAGATGCCAGGTATATCTTAGCCAGCTGGCGATAAGAGTTCATTTCACCTTGTACATTATGTGTCCGGCTATA
>JAQBOT010000391.1 GCA_028287885.1 Pedobacter sp. | reverse complement strand
AATTACCGCATTTGTGCCGGACCCAAAGATCGGGCTGTTCGGCGCAATTCCATCATTCTTTAATGCCTGGAAATAAGTGTCTCCAAATTGTTGTGCATTCAAGAGATCTGGCACATGACTAACTTTTTGTACCCCAGCCATTCCATCATAGGACACTTGAGTCTTGCCCCGGCTTCCTTTCTTGGTGGTTATAATAACCACACCATTAGCCGCTCTTGAACCATAAATAGAGGCAGAAGAGGCATCTTTTAACACCTGTATTGTTTCAATATCAGAAGAATTGATCATGCTTATCCCAGAAGTTGTAGGCACACCATCAATAATATACAGGGGATCATTGTTCCCGATAGTACTGAAACCACGTACACGTACGGACACGCCGCCGCCAGGCTGCCCGTCGCCGACAACCGTCACACCGGCAGCTTTTCCTTGCAAGGCCTGGTCTACCCCGGCAACAGGAACAGTCTTCGCTTCACTCACATTGATGATGGACACTGCCCCAGTCAGATCCTTTTTCCGCTGTGTGGAATACCCAGTTACTACAATTTGATTTAGCGTGTTACTCTGTTCTTTCAATTTGACCAGCAAGGATGCGTTCTCTCCTACCTTAAACTTGTAACCTTTCATAACATAAGATTCAAAGCCTACATAAGAGAAAGTTATCGCGTAACTTCCGGAAGCGTTTAGATTTTGAATCGTAAAAACTCCTTTATCGTTGGTGCTGGCCACCCTTCTTTCCGAATTTCCCTCATTCCTAATCTCAATAGATACCCCAGGTAATGGGCCTCCTTTGTCGCTTTCCACCATTCCGGAAAGCGTTGCATTCGTTCCCTGTCCGGTTGCAGGGAGACTCGGTCCAAAAGTTAAAATTGCTAGGATAGTGAGCAACCAGGGCAACTTAATCCGAACCAGATGTTTAAGCGTAAAGTGTTTCATACATGATTTGTTTATTGGTGAATTTTCCTTGTTAACTTGCGAATTTGGTAGGCTGAACCTACTCTTTTCACTTCGAGGTTGTTTGTGGCACCGATCACAGTGAGAATCCTTTCTAAGGTATCCTCCTTATGAAAACTGCCGGTGAAATAATGATCCTCCATATCAACACTGCTGAAATTTATTTTGGTGTTGTATGCCAATTCCAAGGCGGGGAATATGGAACTGACCGGCTCCCTGTTGAAGGATATGTCAAGACCGCTTTTTATTGGAAGTACCACTTTCCTGGTTGTTTTAAAGGCTTCTTTGCCATTCCCCCCAATCGGCTTTACGATAATCATCCCGGTGATTTTGGAATAGATAAGCTCCTGCTTTGGCACCAGAATGCGGCCCTCGCCGCCAACAGACTTTCCATTTGATACTTTAACCAAAACCTTACCTTCAAGCAAACGGATGTCTGTCATTTCCACCCCATTTCTGGAATCGACAATAAACTCGGTTCCTAATGCGGTTGTTGAGGTGTTACCCGCAAATACAACAAATGGTTTCGTTTTATCTTTCGCAACCTTGAAGAGGGCTTTTCCACTAAGTTTAAGCGGTCGGCTGCTGTGGCTAAAATGTACTGGAAAGGAAAGGTCAGAATGTCCGGCAAGTACGATCATTGAGCCGTCTTCCAATACCAAGCGCATATCCTTATTGCCTGTATTACGAACTGATTTCCAAACCTTGTGTTGTTTTGAAGCGGGTAGCAGCAAATGCGCGTTATGATCGGTTAATAAAAAAAGAAAAGCACCAGCTGTTATTAACAGTAAGGCCGCTACAGATAAATGCTTTAAGGAGATTTTTCTCGAAGGCTTCTGATAAGTTGCAGATCTGATATTCTGTAGCATTCTTGCGCCAGACCCCCTGGATACGGTGTTTTCCGTTTCGGATACATTATCCCATTCAGATTTCCCTAAGTACCTTTCCTTAGCCGTTGGATCAGACTCAAAATAAAACAGTACAGCCTCGGCCTCTTCCGCATTACAGAGCCCTTGAAAAAAACGATCTATTAATTCTTGTGAAATCTTCATGGTCCTTTAATACAATACGATTGAAAAAAGGAATACACGTAACGTGTTTGAAATATTAGCGGAGCAACTTCAACTGTTTTATGGCTAATGAGATGTGTTTTTCGACCGTCCGTATGGAAATCGCGAGCTTTTCAGCTATCTCGCGGTTGGAGAAACCTTCCAGGCGATTTAATTCAAATACCTGTTTACGAATTGGTGGCAATGCATTCAGTGATGCATGAATGCGCTTTAGATAGTCGAATTCCCAGGACGGATCTACCTGTTGCGGTGTTTCTTCTTTTACTGCTTTAAGGAGGCGCTGTTGATTTGCCTGCTTTTTCAAATAATCAAGCAAAGTTGTTCTTGCTATGGTAAACAATTGAGCCTCTAGCGGAAGTGCTTCGTCTAAAGTGTGCCTGAAATTCCATAGCTTGATAAAGGTAAGCTGGACCAGTTCTTCCGCCATGTAGATGGACCTGGTTTTTTGATAAAAATACAAGTAGACCTTTGAATGCCATACCATATAAGATGTTTCGAACTGACTTTCGTTACCCTGCTTAATAGCCAGTACAATCATACCTATTCATATTTATTCGGCAAATTAATGTCTGAATGTAACTTTAATATTAATTAAAAGCAACTCTTACGTACTCCCTGCAATGTGCGATACACATTCTATAGGCTTAATAGAAGTATGAACCCGCTCTTTTTTATTTATATATATTCGTGCTAATTCCATCTGCAGAAATTTGAAAAAAATACTTACATTCTATGAACGCAAAAAGACTAGAGGCATTCAGCGATGGTGTAATGGCCATCATTATTACAATCATGATCCTGGAAATAAAAGCGCCAGAGGGCGGCAACTGGGAAGATCTCAAACCCTTAATCCATAAATTTACAGCGTACATATTAAGCTTCATTTATGTTGGCATCTACTGGAACAACCACCATCACTTGTGGCAAGCCGTGGAACGCGTAAATGGCAAAATCTTATGGGCCAACCTCCACCTGCTTTTCTGGCTTTCACTGTTTCCTTTCTCTACAGCCTGGATGGGTGAACACTATACCTCTTCTATTCCGGTGGCTGTGTATGGATTCATCTTGTTTATGGCGAGCGTTGCCTGGTATATATTAGCCTTATTGGTGATCAGAGTAGAAGGAAAAGAATCAAAAGTTGGCCAGGCTTACCAAAGAGACATAAAAACAAAAATTTCAATGCTAATCTATGCTTTAGCTACCGCAATTGCGCTATTTCAACCTCTATTTAGTATTGTTATATATACGCTTCTTGCGGCATTTTGGTTCATTCCAGACAAACGTATTGAAAGTAAATTGGCCGATAAAGATTAAGTTAAATTGCATGTGAACTATCCGTGTAGCTAACAACAAGCTTGATCTTGTCGTCTAGTTCTTGCACCGCTTGTTCCATTAGCTGGAGTTCCTTAATCTTTGAGGTATGGCCTTCCAATGTAAGTATGTGCATTAACCCTAGGATCGATGCAACTGGTTTTCGAAATTCATGTGATTGTATAAAGGCGATCTCCCGAAGTGATTGCCCCTGGGCCTCAACAGTCTCCTCCTGTGCTACTTTCGCCGATACGTCTGTAGCATTAACCGTAACTCCGATGATTTGGCCTGATGCATCAAACGCTGGTTCATATTTAATTATGTGCCAGGTATATTCTGAAAAAAACTTCAGTTTTCTTTGCACAGAAAAGGCTGTACCTTTAAGTGCTTTCGTATACTCCTTATAAAAAACACTCAGGTTTTCGGCGTTTACGAAGAGAGCCATAGACTTGCCTTTTTCAAGTTGCACACCATAGTGTATTCTTACATGGCTCTCCCATACTTTATTAAACGCAAGCACTTCGAAATTTGTCCCGAGTAGTAAATGGCCATCAATTGAACTTTCAAAAAAGGACCTGATGGCTATTTCTGAAATCTTAGCTTCTTCATTCTGATCTTTCAGGATTTGTAAAGAAGCATCGAATTCCATTAGCTGGATCACCTGCTTTGCAAGGATCTGCAACATTTTCTTCTGAAGGTTTGTAAGGTCTCTTGGAACCTGATCCATAACACATAAGCTCCCTAAATTGTAGCCGTCTTGTGTGATTAATGGCGATCCTGCATAGAACCGAAAATTTGGGCTGTCGGTTACAAAAGGGTTGGAACGGAAACGTTTATCCGTTATTGCGTTTGGAACTGCCATGACTTCTTTGTCTTCAATTACTAAATTGCAAAAGGAATCGTGCCTTGAAGTTGTGTCAACATCAATTCCGTATTTAAATCGCAAATATTGGGTGTCCTCGCCTAAAAGCGTAATTGCAGCAGTTGACGTACCACAAACTTCAGCGGCAAAAGTCACAATTTCCTGAAGTTCTTTCTCCTTACTGAACTCCAGATTTAAAAACCGATTTACAGTTTGCACACGGTTACCTTCTTTTTGGGACATCTCAAATATATAAGATCGGCTTATTAAGCATATACAATGTACGCGATTTAAGGAAAGTATACCAAATTTAATGGTCTTTTCTAACCAAAACGAGATTTCAAATATCCAGGTTGCTGTCGTGCTTCAGCCTTATAAACGCGATACAACATGTATTATTCCGGGCTAGCTCCGGGTTAGTTCCTACTTAGCTCCTCCTTACCTTTCCCTTACCTTTTTAGTAAGGGGAAGCCAGGCTAGATCCCTAAGACAAACGCATGATCAACAAGTTTGAAAAGACGCTTTATTATGTTTACGTTTAACTTATTGTTAAACAATTAACGCATCTTACAATGGCAACAATTAAAAAAGGAATTCTGGGCCCAATTACCGGCTCAATCAGTAACATCATCGGTTATGAAAGACTTGGAACACCTTGCATCCGAGGCAAAGGCGACCCACAACCGCAGAACTTTACGCATAAACAAAAGGCACACCAGCTCCGGGTTAAACTCGCGAACAGCTTCATCAATCCCTCAAAAAACTTTATTAACATCGGGTTTTCCTTAAGCACGACTGGGGGGCAAACTGCACATAACGTAGCTATCGCGCATGCAATTAAGGCTGCAACGAAGGGTGAGTTCCCTAACTTGGAACTGGATTTCCAAAACCTTTTGGTATCCGATGGAATTCTCAGTAGCGCTGTAAACCCGAAGGTTGAAGTGGTTGATGGATTGCATCTAAAATTCTCTTGGGATTTCGATGAAATGCTTGAATATTCAAGCCGGAGAGATCAGGTGATGCTCCTTGCCTATTCAGTAAAAACAAAAAGATCTTTTTACACCATAGGTGGGGCAAAAAGATCTGTTGGGCATGAAATCCTGGAGATATATCCGGAAATTGAGCAAGATAGCTTTGAGACCTACCTTGCATTTATAACAGAAGACCGGAAGCAAATATCTAAAAGCAGCTATACTGGCCTGGTTCTCCTGCACTAAGACTATTTAAAAATATCACGGAGTTTACTCAAATCCAACGGCGCTTCTTTGCTGTCGAGCTGGATAAGCCAACCCTTGTTTTTCAGCAATGCGATCTCCTGCTTAGCTACCGAAAGGTCTTTGCCCTTGATCGCCTGGTTGAACAACAAGGCGGCTTTCGGTTCGAAATCGGCAAGCGTATGGAATAACACTTCGATTCGGAATTTTGGCCAGATCTGAATGTCCGTCATATTTGCCGAATAGATCTTTTTGGTTGAATGACGGGAAACGGTACCTGCAAACTCACCTTTGAAGTGCTCGCCTTTTTCTGTTGTAAAAGCAACAAGCAGGTCGTATGAAGTTTCATTCACCAAATGAAAGTGTGCCACTGAAGTCGTATGCTGGTCGCTAACCAAGCCAAGGTAAACCCCATCCTTAATGAATTCGGCTTCTGGAATAACTGAAGCAGGGCGGTTCGAAACAACAGCGTTATCATCGGGAATTTCTCCATGCACTAAAGTCACCTTGGAGGCCTGCACCGGTATCTCAAAATCGTTCACATCCGTAACCCCAATGGTATCTTTATCTATAATGCGCGTCACATATCCTTCTAAATTCTCGTCCACAAAACGGACGAAGTCTCCTAATTTTATTTGCATAGTTCAAATTTACTTATTCTTCCTAATTTTGCAGCATGGCCGAAAAAGAACAAGTCAA